>NZ_JBVVPT010000001.1:0-56647 GCF_055811715.1 Bradyrhizobium sp. WSM4872
GTTTTCCTGCGTGTGCTTTTCGCGCAGCGGACCGCGGGTGCGAGGTCAGCACCCGGCCTTCCCTGCGCCCTCTTGGACAAGAGGGGTGGAATGACCAGGCAAAGCTCGGGCGAAACGCGCCGCGAGGACGAGAAGGCGTGCGGCTACACACTCTCTGTCATCGCCCGGCTTGACCGGGCGATCCAGTACTCCGAGACAGTTATGATTGAACCGAGAAGCCGCGGCGTACTGGATTCCCCGCTCTCGCGGGGAATGACAGTGGTGCTGGGAGGACGAAGCCGTCACCTCATACTCGCAAAGACGCTTTGAGAGAGTGTGCGCACCACTCCACCCTTGCGTCTCCGATGCGCAGCGCAGAGGCCTTTGCAGCACGTAGGGGCACGCGCGGGGGGGATGATGCGCCGACTCACCCCTGGCTGCGCCTTGGCGTCGCGCCGAAGTTGCTGCGCAGGCACGTACTGGAAACCTGAAGTTGTGGATTGTCCTCCCGCCGGGGGTATTGCAGTAAGCTCGCCCGTGTCCTCCAGGCCACGATTGTGCCGTCCATGCAACACCCGTCATGGATTTAACCATCATCTCTGTCCGTTCGCATGAACGCCGCTTTTTGGCCACACCGGAACATGAATAAAATCACTCGAATGTTTTAGCGGCAGCGGTGGTCCTGGAAGGCGACGGAAATCCCCAAGGTCGATCCAAAAGGTCGATTCAAATCTTGGCTCTGATTTTTCGGGTCTGAAAGGGTTGGCCGGGGAAACTGGTTGGCGATGGACGCGAAGAGCAACATCAAGCAGAGGCTGCCGAGCCGTCACGTGACGGAAGGCCCTGCGCGCGCGCCCCATCGGTCCTACCTCTACGCCATGGGTCTGACCACCGACCAGATCCACCAGCCCTTCGTCGGCGTCGCCTCGTGCTGGAACGAGGCCGCGCCCTGCAACATCTCCCTGATGCGCCAGGCGCAGGCGGTGAAGAAGGGTGTTGCATCCGCCGGCGGCACGCCGCGCGAGTTTTGCACCATCACCGTGACCGACGGCATCGCCATGGGCCATGACGGCATGCGCTCCTCGCTGCCGTCGCGCGAATGCATCGCCGATTCCGTCGAGCTGACGATCCGCGGCCACGCCTATGACGCCCTCGTTGGCCTGGCCGGCTGCGACAAGTCGCTGCCGGGCATGATGATGGCGATGGTCCGCCTCAACGTGCCCTCGATCTTCATCTATGGCGGCTCGATCCTGCCCGGCAATTTCCGCGGCCAGCAAGTGACCGTGCAGGACATGTTCGAGGCCGTCGGCAAGCACTCGGTCGGTGCGATGTCGGACGAGGATCTCGACGAGATCGAGCGCGTGGCGTGCCCCTCGGCGGGTGCCTGCGGCGCGCAGTTCACCGCCAACACCATGGCGACCGTCTCCGAGGCGATCGGGCTGGCGCTGCCGTACTCGGCCGGTGCTCCGGCACCCTATGAAATTCGCGACGCCTTCTGCATGACCGCGGGCGAGCAGGTCATGGAGCTGATCGCCCAAAACATCCGGCCGCGCGACATCGTCACCCTCAAGGCGCTGGAGAATGCCGCCGCCGTGGTCGCCGCATCCGGGGGCTCGACCAATGCTGCACTGCACCTGCCGGCGATCGCGCACGAGGCCGGCATCAAGTTCGACCTGTTCGACGTCGCCGAAATCTTCAAAAAGACACCGTACGTCGCGGATTTGAAGCCGGGCGGCCGTTATGTCGCCAAAGACATGTTTGAAGTAGGTGGCATACCGCTTCTGATGAAGACGCTGCTCGACAACGGATTTCTCCACGGTGACTGCCTCACCGTTACCGGTCGAACGATCGCCGAAAACCTCAAAAGCGTGAAGTGGAATCCGCACCAGGACGTGGTGCACCCGGCAGACAAGCCCATCACCGTCACCGGCGGTGTGGTCGGTCTGAAGGGCAATCTGGCGCCAGAAGGTGCGATCGTGAAAGTCGCGGGAATGTCCAACCTCAGGTTCACCGGTCCGGCCAGGTGCTTCGACCGTGAGGAGGATGCTTTCGAGGCCGTCCAGAAGCGCACCTACCGCGAAGGCGAAGTCATCGTGATCCGCTACGAGGGGCCCAAGGGCGGTCCCGGGATGCGGGAAATGCTCCAGACCACCGCGGCGCTGACCGGCCAGGGCATGGGCGGCAAGATCGCGCTCATCACCGACGGCCGCTTCTCCGGCGCCACCCGCGGCTTCTGCATCGGCCATGTCGGGCCGGAAGCCGCCATCGGCGGCCCGATCGGGCTGCTCGAGGACGGCGATGTCATCGAGATCGACGCGGTCGCCGGTACCCTTAACGTAAAATTGAGCGACCAGGAGCTTGCCCAGCGCAAGACCAAATGGACCGCTCGCGCGACTAACCACACGACGGGCGCGCTCTGGAAATATGCTCAGCAGGTTGGACCAGCGGTCGGTGGGGCAGTGACCCATCCGGGCGGCGCGCACGAGAAACAGTGCTATGCGGACATCTAGGCGTACCATCGTTGCGTTTGTGTTGGGGGCTGCCGCGCTGGCCGCGCCGGCGCTCGCCTTTGACGGCGCACCCGTCAGCCAGAAGGATGCGACCATTCCGGTGGTCACGACCTTGCCGGGCGCAGCGGGCAAGGTGCGCAATGTACCGCCAGTCGTGCCCCAGGAAACCTCGCTCAGCGCCCTGCAATATGCCGCGGAGGGTGGCCACCCCATCGCGCAGTGGAAGCTCGGCCGCATGTACGCCAATGGCGACGGCGTCGTCCAGGACGATGTGCGTGCGTTCGAGTATTTCACCCGCATCGCCAACGCGCATGCCGAGGATAGCCCGTCGGCGCCGCAGGCGCAGATCGTCGCCAACGCCTTTGTGGCGCTCGGCCGCTATTATCTCAGCGGCATCCCGAATTCGAAGGTCAAGCCGGACCAGGAGCGGGCGCGGGAGATGTTTTCCTATGCCGCGTCCTATTTCGGCAATGCGGATGCGCAATACGATCTCGCCCGCCTGTACCTCAAGACACCAGACGCTTCGCGCGAGGATTTCCGCTACGGCGCACGCTGGCTTGGGCTCGCCGCGCAAAAGGGGCAGCACGAGGCCCAGGCGCTGCTCGGCCAGATGCTGTTCAACGGCGACCGCCTGCCGCGGCAGGCCGCGCGCGGCCTGATGTGGTTGACGCTGGCACGTGACAGCGCGGGCAGCGACGAGACCTGGATCAAGGAAAACTACAACCGCGCCTTCGCAAAGGCCTCCGACGACGATCGCGCCATGTGCCTGCAAATGCTGGAGCAATGGGTGCAGGGCCGCCGGGAGTAAGTGGTTGAGGCGGCCTCACGCCGCCTCAAGATCGAGATCCGCCCACACCGGCACGTGGTCCGACGGCTTCTCCCAGCTGCGTACATAGCTGTCGATACCGACATTGGCGAGCCGGTCGCTGGCCTGTGGCGACAGCAGCAGATGGTCGATCCGCAGGCCGTGGTTCTTCTGCCAGGCGCCGGCCTGGTAGTCCCAGAAGGTGTAGAGCCCGGGCTCGTCGGTGACGGCCCGAAGCGCATCGGTCAGGCCAAGGCCGAGCAGGGACTGAAAACTCTCCCGCGTCTCGGCCTTGAACAGGGCGTCCTCGCTCCAGGCGGCGGGATTATGGACGTCCCGGGCATGCGGGATGACGTTGAAGTCGCCTGCGAGGATCAGCGGCTCCTCGGTCTTGAGACGCTCCTTCGAATATTCAAGAAGCCGCGACATCCATTTGAGCTTGTAGGGATATTTCTCGGTCCCGACCGGATTGCCGTTGGGCAGATAGAGGCAGGCGATGCGCAGCACTCCGCGCTTGAGCGTCACCACGCCTTCGAGGAAGCGCGCATGCGCATCCTCGTCGTCGCCGGCCAGCCCCGACTTGGTCTCGTCGAACGGGAGCTTGGAGAGCAGGGCGACACCGTTGAACGTCTTCTGCCCGTGGGTGACCACGTTGTAGCCGAGCGCCTCGATCTCCAGCCGCGGGAAGGCCTCGTCCACGCATTTGATCTCCTGGAGGCAGACGATGTCCGGCTGGCACTCCTTCAGCCAGGTCAGGAGGAGGTCGATCCGCTGCCGGACCGAGTTCACGTTCCAGGTGGCAATTCTGATGGGCATTTCGACGGGCTCCGGGCAGGGGCATTGGTTAGAACAAAATGCAAACGCGCCCGTCAAGGACGCTGCGAAATCTCCACAAAATTAACCCGGCTTAAGTCGGGCCTGGGCCATTGATCGTGAAAAGGTTTTTCGAATGGGACGGCCGGACAAATCCATGAAGCGAACCGAGACCCGCGACGGGTTGATCGGCGCGTTCCTGTACTGGCTCGGCGGCTACGAGATCGAGGACGGCCTGACCGCCGGTCTCAGCGAGCGCGAGCTGAGCCGCATCCGCGCCAAGCAGATCGACGCGGTGATACGACTGATCCCGGTGACGATGGCCGTCACCATGCTCAACGTCGCCGTTGTGCTGATCCTGTTCTGGGGCAGGGGCTGGAACGACTTTCTCGCGATCTGGGGCATGACCCTCGCGACCGCCGCCTCACTCGCGGTGCGCGCGTGGCGGCGCTCCCACCAAAGCCCGCCGCAGGAAGCGTCACCCCGCGCCGCGCGGCAGATGTTGCGGCAGGCGTTTTTCCTCGCCGCGATCTGGGGCACGCTGCCGGTCGCGCTGTTCAGCCGCATCGAGCCGACCAGCCAGCTCGTCCTGGCCTGCCTGATGGTCGGCATGATGTCCGGCGGCGCCTTCACGCTCTCGACCTTCCCGCGCGCGGGCCTTGTCTATCTCGCGACGACGACGATCGCCTGCGTCGCGGCGTTGCTGTCGTGCGGCGCCGGGCCGTATCTCGTGACCGCGGTGTTTCTGCTGCTGTTCGCGTTCTTCATGGCGCGCAACATCGTCTCGCAAGGCAATCTGTTCCTCGGCAATCTCAAGGCCCAGCTCGAGCTCGAGCGCCAGACCGAGATCATCTCGCTGCTGCTCAAGGATTTTCAGGAGAACGCCAGCGATTGGCTGTGGCAGACCGACGCCGAAGGGCATCTGGTCGACGTGCCCGAGCGCTTCGCCGCGGTCGCACAGCTACCGCTGCCGCTGCTGAAGGGCTCGCATTTCGCCGACGTGCTCGACATGCTGTGCCCCGAAGACAAGAGCGCGGCCTACAACGTCGTCGGCCTGATGGAGCACGCCGAACCGCTGCACGAGATGAACCTCAAGGTGGTCGCCGGCGGCGAGGCGCGGCTGTGGTCGCTCACTGCAAAGCCGGCCTACGACCGCGACGGTCAGTTCCTCGGCTATCGCGGCTTCGGCCGCGACGTGACCGAGCGCTGGCGCGCGGAAAAGGCCGAGGCCGAGAGCCGTGCAAAATCGGATTTCCTCGCGGTGATGAGCCACGAGATCCGTACGCCGATGAACGGCGTGCTCGGGCTTGCCAGCATGCTGCTGGAGACAAAACTCGATCCGGAGCAGCACGAAGCCGTCACCACGATCCGCGAGTCCGGCGACAATCTCCAGCGCATCCTCAACGACATCCTGGACCTCTCGAAGCTCGAGGCCGGACGCTTCGCGTTCGAGGTGATCGACTTCGCGCCGCAGGCGCTGGTCGAAGCCGTGGCGACCGTCGTGCGCGCGAGCGCCAAGAGCAAGGGGCTCGCCGTCAAGATCGAGCTCGATCCCAACCTGCCGCCGACGCTGCGCGGCGATGTCGCACGTATCCGCCAGGTCCTGCTCAATCTCGCCGCCAACGCGGTAAAGTTCACCGACGCAGGCGAAGTCACAATCGCAGCTGTCTGTCAGGCCCGCCGCGATCTGCTCGCCACCGTCGAATGGAGCGTGACCGACAGCGGTATCGGCATCGCCGCCGAGAAGCTCGGGCAGCTCTTCTCCGACTTCGCCCAGGCCGACGCCTCGATCAGCCGCCGCTTCGGCGGCACCGGGCTTGGGCTTGCGATCTCCCGGCGCATCATCGAGCAGATGGGCGGCACCATCGGCGTCACCTCGATGCCGGGCGAAGGCTCGACCTTCCGCTTCACGCTGGTGCTGCCGTGGAGTCAGGTGCAAACGTCCGATCACGACGCAGGCCGCGAGGAAGCCGACGATCTCAAGGCGCGCATCGCAGGCCTCGACCGACCGCTGAAGGTGCTGGTCGCCGAAGACGACGCCGTCAACCGCATGGTCGTGACCAAGATGCTCGGTGCCTTCGATGTCGAATTGCGCGCCGTAACCGACGGTGTCGAGGCCGTCGCGGCCGTGTCCGAAGGCGATTACGACATCGTGCTGATGGACGTGCGCATGCCCGAGATGGACGGCCTCGCCGCGACCCGCGCTATCCGCGCCGAGGGCGGACGGTTCGCGGCCTTGCCGATCATCGCGCTGACCGCCAATGCCTTCCCCGAGGACGTCAGGATCTGTCGCGATGCGGGGATGTCCGACTTCCTCGCCAAACCGCTGCGTAAGCCTGCGCTGGTCACGGCGCTGCTTCGTGCGCTGGACGGCCAACGGGTGTCGGAGGACGCACCGCTTCAGCCAGAGCAGATGCCGGTCGAGGCGGACTGGACGGACGAGGAAAGGCAGATCACCGGCGCTTAGCCGGCGGCGTCAGATCGAGAAGCTGGTCCCGCAGCCGCAGGACGCGGTGGCGTTGGGATTGTTGACCCGGAACGAGGCGCCAATCAGGTCGTCGACGAAATCGACCTGCGACCCCGCCAAAAACGGCTGCGAGGCGGAATCGACCAGCACCACCGCATTGTCCTGCTCGATCACGAGATCGTCGTCGGTGCGGGCACGGTCAATGTCGAATTTGTACTGGAAGCCGGAGCAGCCGCCGCCCTCGACCGAGATCCGCAGCATCGCGCCAGACCCTTCGCCCTTGAGGATCTCCCCAATCCGGCGTGCGGCCTTGTCACTGATGGTCACGTCAGTCGTCATCGTTCGTCTCCGATAGCCCCGCGGTCACACCAAGGTCACCTGAGGGTCGCTTGCCCAATTCAGTTGGTATCCCGCGTCCGGCATAGTTAAGTGCCACCATACGCAGAATCAAATGGATAGGGACTAAATTCGCCGTGTCCGTCGGAATGGCTGCCCCCCACGCGCCCTATGCCTGCGATCCCGAGCGTAGTCGCGGCCGGTTGGTTGCGGAACCGCCGAGCCGGACCCGCAGCCCGTTCCGGCGGGATTGCGACCGGGTCATCCATTCCACCGCGTTCCGCCGGCTGAAGTACAAGACCCAGGTGTTCGTGTTCCACGAGGGCGACCACTACCGCACCCGGCTGACCCATTCGCTGGAGGTGGCGCAGATCGCCCGGGCGCTGGCGCGGCAGCTGGGGCTGGACGAGGACCTCACGGAAACCCTTGCGCTCGCCCACGACCTCGGCCATCCGCCGTTCGGGCACGCCGGCGAGCGGGCGCTGGACGCCTGCCTGAAGGATTTTGGCGGCTTCGACCACAACGCCCAGACCCTCCGCGTCGTTGTGGCGCTGGAACACCGCTATCCCGAATTCGACGGGCTCAACCTGACGTGGGAGTCGCTAGAAGGCATCGTCAAGCATAACGGCCCGCTGACCGATCGCAGCGGTGCGCCGGTCGGGCGTTATCGCGAGCACGGCATTCCCGTCGGCATCGCCGACTACATCAAGACCTACGATCTCGAATTGTGGAGTTTCGCCTCGCTGGAGGCACAGGTCGCCGCGATCGCCGACGACATCGCCTATGATGCCCACGACATCGACGACGGCCTGCGCGCGGGTCTGTTTCACCTCGACGACCTCAAGGTGATGCCGCTGACCGCGGAGATCATCGCCGAGACGTCTGCGCATTACCCTCATCTCGAAGACGTCAGGCGCGGCGCCGAGCTGGTGCGTGAGCTGATCTCGCACCTGATCGGTGCCGTGTTCGCCGAGGCGCAGACAAACCTTGCCGCCGTTAAACCGCAATCCGCCCAGGACGTGCGCCAGCAAAGCCGGGCACTGATTGCGTTCCCCGCCGCGGTCGCCGAAGAGGAGGCCGCCATCAAGCGCTTTCTCTATCAGCACATGTACCGCCACAAGCGGGTCATGCGGGTGATGGGCGAGGCGGAACAGATCCTGTTCGACCTGTTCGCAAAATACCTGACATCGCCCGGCGAGCTGCCGCCGGAATGGCTGGTCGGGGCGGAGGCGGACAATGAGGGCGACCGGGCTCGCCGGATCGGGAATTTCATTGCCGGAATGACCGACCGTTTCGCCCTGACCGAGCACCAGCGGCTCTTTGACTCGACCCCGGATTTGCGTTAGGCGGCGCCCATGCCCGACACATCCTCAGCACTGCACCTGTTCGCCGACGTGCTCGCACGCGTGCACGCCGTCTGCCGCGCGCTCGCGGCGGAAGCCAACTGGCCCGAGGGCATCGATTTCTCGCGCGTGGTGGTCGAGCCGCCGCGCGATGCTTCCCACGGCGACATGGCGACCAATGCCGCCATGGTGCTTGCGAAAGAGGCAAAGGCAAAGCCGCGCGATCTCGCCGAGCAGATCGCCGAACGGCTGCGCGCGGACCCGCTGATCACCAAGGTCGACGTCGCCGGTCCCGGCTTCATCAACCTGACGCTGAAGCCGGCCGCATGGGCCGAGGCGCTACGGACCGTGTTGGGCGAGGGCGCCGATTACGGCCGTGTCCGCGGCGGCTCCAAGGTCAACGTCGAATATGTCTCCGCCAACCCGACCGGACCGATGCATGTCGGCCATTGCCGCGGCGCCGTGTTCGGCGACGCGCTGGCGAGCCTGCTCGAGTTCGCAGGCCGTGACGTCACGCGCGAATATTACATCAACGACGCCGGCGCGCAGGTCGACGTGCTCGCCCGCTCCGCTTTCCTCAGATATCGCGAGGCGCTCGGCGAGGACATCGGCGCGATTCCGGAAGGCCTTTACCCCGGCGACTATCTGAAGCCGGTCGGGCAGGCGCTGGCACAGGAACACGGCGACAAGCTCCTCGCCATGAGCGAGGGCGCGTGGCTGCCGACGGTACGTGCCAAGGCAATCGCGATGATGATGGACGAGATCAAGGACGATCTCGCCGCGCTCAACATCCGCCATGATGTGTTCTTCTCCGAGCGCTCGCTGCAGGACGCCGGCAACAATAAGGTCGCCGAGACCATCGATTTCCTGCGCGCCAAGGGCGACGTCTACCAGGGCCGTCTGCCGCCGCCAAAGGGGGCCCCGGCCGAGGACTGGGAAGATCGCGAGCAGTTGCTGTTCAAGGCGACCGCCTACGGCGACGACGTCGATCGCCCGCTGATCAAGTCGGATAATTCCTACACCTACTTCGCCGCCGACATCGCCTACCACAAGAATAAGTTCGATCGTGGTTTCGCGGAGATGATCGACGTCTGGGGCGCCGACCATGGCGGCTACATCAAGCGCATGCAGGCGGCGGTGAAGGCGACGACCTCCGGCAAGGGGGCGCTCGACGTCAAGATCGTCCAGCTCGTGAAGTTGCTGCGCAACAGCGAGCCGGTGAAAATGTCCAAGCGGAGCGGGGACTTCGTCACCTTGCGTGAGGTGGTGGATGAAGTCGGCCAGGACGCCGTCCGCTTCATGATGCTCTACCGCAAGAACGACGCGGTCCTCGACTTCGATCTCGCCAAGGTCATGGAACAGTCGCGCGACAACCCTGTCTTCTATGTCCAGTACGGCCACGCCCGCGGCCATTCGATCTTCCGCAACGCCCGGGCCGAGGTGTTCCCGGAACTCCCGGTGGATACGGAACAGCGCATCGCCTGGCTCGGTGAGTCGGCGGTGGAACGGCTGTCAGACCCGGCTGAACTCGACCTTCTTAAGCGGCTCGCAATTTTTCCGCGCATGCTGGAAGCGGCGGCAAGCGCCCACGAGCCGCACCGAATTGCCTTCTATCTCTATGACTTAGCGAGCGAATTTCACGCACTTTGGACGAAGGGGCGCGATTTGCCCTATTTACGCTTCATTATCAATAATGATGCAGATCTAACGAAGGCGCGGCTGGCCATGGTCCAGGGCGTCGTCTCTGTCCTGGCATCGGGCCTCGCCATCCTCGGCGTCCATGCTCCGGACGAGATGCGGTAGTTTGGGGCGAACTACTTAAGGGATTTCGGGGGTAACCGGCAGAAGCCGGATCGCTTAGACTTGGTTGAAAGCCTTGTGGGTCGAAAGCCGTGCCTTGGTCGAGGGGCGCGCGGCTTTCCCGAAGGGACGCATCATCACGATGGCCGAACGATATCAGGACAGACCGTTTCCTTCCGATGACTATGGTCGCGGTGGCGATCAGCATGCGAGCGGCGATCCCTTGGCCGAACTTGCCCGTTTGATCGGGCAGACCGATCCGTTCGCAGCGCAAGGACGGCCCGGCGCGCACCCGCCAGCAGCGCCTGCGCCTGTCCAGAGCTATCGGGACGACGACTATCGGCAGGACGATGATCAGCAGGACTATGCTGAGCAGGCTCCTCCGCCGCCGCCCGGACCGCCCTCATGGATGCGGCGCGCCAATGTGCAGCCGCAGACGGCGCCAGCTGAGCCTTCCTATCCCGCTTCCGTAAGCCCGGTTCATCCACTGCATCGTTATTCAGCCCAGCCGACTGCGCCCGAGCCCGAACCTGATTTTCGTCAGCCGCAGGCCTATCCGGATCAGGCCTATCAACCTCCTGCTTATCAACCTCCTGCCTATCAGGATCAGGCCTACCAGCAGCATGATCAGGCTTACCAAGAGCAAGCCTATCAGCAGCAAGCCTATCAGCAGCCCGATCCGGCGCGCTACGACGATGCGCTCTACGGACGGCTGGAGGCGGGCGAGCAGGACTACCAGCGCGATCCCGCCTATCCTGACGATCCTTACGCATTCCAGAGCGACTATCCCGAGGCCGATCTCGACGAGCCGAAGAAGCAGCGTGGCGGCATGATGACGGTCGCGGCGATCCTGGCGCTTGCCGTTGTCGGGACCGGCGCTGCGTTCGCCTACAAGACCTATGTGGGCTCGCCCCGCAGCGGCGAGCCGCCCATCATCAGGGCGGACAACACGCCGACCAAAATCGTGCCGGCGCCGTCGGATTCCTCGGCCAAGGTGCCGGACCGTATGGTCACCGGTGATGGCACCGAGAAGATCGTGCCGCGCGAGGAGGCGCCTGTCGACGTCAACGCCAAGGCGGGAGGTCCCCGCGTCGTGTTCCCACCGCTGAACCAGAACGCGAACCCGCCGCCGGTGGCGAGCGTGTCGCCGTCCAGCATTCCGCTGTCGAGTGCGGGCCCGAATCCGAGCAACGGCACGCTGCCGAACAATTCGCCGCGCGCGATCAGGACCGTGGCCGTGAAGGGCGATCAGACCGACGCCACCGCGTCGCAAGCCGCCACGGTCGCGAAGCCGGCAGCTCTCCCGAAGCCCGTTGCGGCACCGGCTGCACCACGCACGCCGCCGACCTCGGCCAATGCCAGTGCCAATCAGCCGCTCTCGCTGGCGCCGCAATCGGCGCCGGCTGCGGAGCCGCCGCAGCGGATGGCTGCGACCAATCCGACGCAAATTGCGCCCCCGAGCAGCAGTGGCGGCGGCTACGTCGTGCAGGTCTCATCGCAGCAGACCGAGGATAGCGCCCACGCCTCCTACCGGGTGCTTCAGAGCAAGTACGGCAGCGTGCTGGGCTCCCGCGCACCGGTGGTCAAGCGGGTCGACCTCACCGACAAGGGCAAGGGAATCGTCTACCGCGCCTTCGCTGGGCCCTACGGCTCGCTCGAAGAGGCGAACCAAGCCTGCAACAGTCTGAAATCCGCTGGCCTGTCTGCCTGCTTCGTCCAGAGGAATTAACAGCCGTTTCCTTGACCCTCTCGCGGGTCAAGGTTAATCGGCCGTATGAGCACGCGGGCCTTCATTACCGGCGTTTCCGGAACGGAACTAACCGCCGCCGAGCGGGAGTTTATCCGCAGCGAACGCCCATGGGGTTTCATCCTCTTCAAGCGCAACGTCGAGACGCCGGCTCAAGTTACTGCACTCGTTGCGGAATTGCGGGCGGTCGCGGGTTTCGCTGATGCCCCTGTCCTGATCGACCAGGAGGGTGGACGGGTGCAGCGCCTAGGTCCGCCGCATTGGCCGGTCTATCCGCCGGGCGCTGTTTTCGCGGATCTCTACGATACTGATTCGGCGCTCGGGCTGGCCGCGGCGCGCCTCAGCGCACGGCTGATCGCGGTCGATCTCGCAGATCTCGGCATTACCGTGGATTGCCTGCCGCTGGCCGACGTGCCGGTGGCTGGCGCCAACGCCGTCATCGGGAACAGGGCCTACGGCACCGAACCGGGAAAAGTCGCCGCGATCGCCCGCGCGGTCACCGAGGGCCTGGAACAGGGCGGCGTGTTGCCGGTGCTCAAGCACATCCCCGGCCATGGCCGCGCTACGGCCGATACCCATTTCAATCTGCCGACGGTCGACACGCCGCGAGACGAACTGGATCGCACGGACTTCGCGGCATTCAAGCCTTTGGCGGATTTGCCGATGGCCATGACTGCACATGTTGTGTTTAGCGCGGTCGACCCCGCCCATCCGGCGACGACATCTGCGACAATGATCGCTGAGGTGATTCGCGGCACTATCGGGTTCCAGGGTTTGTTAATGAGTGATGACGTGTCGATGAATGCGCTGTCGGGCAATATCGCCGAGCGGACCCGCGCGATTTTTGCGGCCGGTTGCGACATGGCCCTGCATTGCAACGGCAACATCGAGGAGATGCGTGAGGTCGCCGGCCAGACACCCGAACTGGCGGGCAGGGCGCTGGAGCGGGCGAACGCCGCGCTCGCGGCGCGCAAGGGACCGCAGCCGTTCGATCGCGCGGCCGCACGCGCCGAACTGGACGCATTGATCGCACGGGCAAACACGGCATCGGCATGACCGCAGAAATCCTATCGTTTGAAACCGGGCGGCCCGCAGAGCTCGCCGAGGGTGAGCCGGCGTTGGTGGTCGACGTCGAGGGCTATGAAGGTCCGCTCGACCTGCTGCTCGCACTGGCGCGGCAGCAGAAGGTCGATCTCGCCAAGATCTCGATCCTGGCGCTCGCCGACCAGTATCTCCACTTCATCGAAGCCGCGCGAAAGATCCGCCTCGAGCTTGCCGCCGACTATCTCGTGATGGCGGCCTGGCTCGCCTTCCTGAAATCGCGCCTGCTGCTGCCGGAGCCGCCGAGTGCGGAAGGCCCGAGCGCCGAGCAGATGGCGACGGCGCTCGCCAATCGCCTGCGCCGGCTGGAGGCGATTCGTGAAGCCGCCAACCGGCTGATGAACCGGCAGCAATTGCTGCGCGACATCTTCCCGCGCGGCGAGCCCGAGCAGATCGCCGAGATCAAGCATCCGAAATACACCGCAACGCTCTATGACCTGCTCACCGCTTATGCCGCGCAGCGCCAGTCGCGCGTGCTGGCGAACGTGCATCTGGCCAAGCGCACGGTGTGGTCGCTCGCCGAGGCGCGCGCCACGCTGGAGCGGCTGGTCGGCAGCATCAGCGAGCAGGACGATTGGGGCGTTCTCGACGATTTTCTGCTTCAGCATGTCGCCGATCCGACGCAGCGCGCGACGGTGCTCGCCTCGAGTTTCGCGGCTGCGCTCGAGCTGGTGCGCGAAGGTCAGCTCGAGCTGAATCAGAAAGAGGCGTTTGCGCCCATCTATTTCCGGAAGGGGCGCCCCAAGCCGGTCATGGACGCAGCTCCTGCGCCCGATGCGCCGGTCGCTTAAGTGCAACAAGGAGAATCTGCCATGGCAAGCCTGGCTGAAGTGCGGGTAGAAGAGGCCGAGCCGATGGAGAACGAGTCCCAGGCACGTCCCGAAGAATTGCGGCTGCTGGAAGCGCTGCTGTTTGCTTCGAATGAACCGCTGGACACGGCGACGCTGGCCAAGCGCATGCCCGAGGGCGTGGACGTGAAGGCTGCGCTCGAGCAGTTGCAGGCCGACTATTCCCTGCGCGGCGTGAATCTCGTGCGGGTCGCCAACAAATGGACCTTCCGCACCGCGGGCGATCTCGCCTGGCTGATGACCCGCGAGAGCACCGAGACCCGCCGCCTGTCGCGCGCCGCGATCGAGGTGCTGGCGATCATCGCCTATCACCAGCCGGTGACCCGCGCCGAGATCGAGGAGATCCGTGGCGTCGTCACCTCGAAGGGCACGCTGGACGTGCTGCTGGAAACCGGCTGGATCAAGCCGCGGGGACGTCGCAAGACGCCGGGCCGTCCCTTGACCTTCGGAACCACTGAGGACTTCCTGTCGCAGTTCACTCTGGAACAGCTTGGCGATCTGCCGGGCCTAGAGGAGCTGAAGGGCACGGGGCTCCTGGATTCGCGCCTGCCGACCGGATTCAGCGTGCCGACGCCGTCGGATGACCCGACTTTGCGGGAGGACGAGGATCCGCTGGAACCGGGAGAGGACCTTGATCTCGCGCTGGCGCCTGCGGTCGAGCCCGAGACGCCGCCGGAAGGCGGCCAGGAGGGTGGCGAGGGCGGCAGCGAGGACTGACGTCCCGGCCTTCTACCGGCCACCTGCGACCAGTTAACACTAGCAAAATTACGTAGCGCCAACAGCGAATTGGCGCTGCCTTGGTCCTTGTTTTTGACACCTGCCAAGCCTAGGTTTCGGTGAAGATCGGCCGGTCCCCGGCCATGCGCGTTTGGAGGGTTGCAGGATGGGTTCACTCAGCATTTGGCACTGGGTCCTGGTGATCGCAGTGGTCCTGCTGCTGTTCGGTCGCGGCAAGATTTCGGATCTGATGGGCGACGTGGCGCAGGGCATCAAGGCATTCAAGAAGGGCATGCAGGACGACGACAAGGTCGCCGACAAGCCCGAGCCGGCCAAGTCCATCGAGCACAACAATGCCGCGCCGACCGCGGCACGGTCCGACGTCGGCAGCAAGGCCGTCTAAGCCAGAGAGCACGCGAGACGCGGGTAGCGGACCCGATCCTGCGCGCGAGGGATTGGGCCGGCTTGCTGCTGGCGTGAACGGAAGACCTCATGTTCGATATCGGGTGGAGTGAACTGGTCCTGATCGGGGTCGTGGCCCTGATCGCCATCGGCCCGAAAGAGCTGCCGGGCGTGCTGCGCATGGTCGGGCAGTGGATGGGCAAGGCGCGCAAGATGGCCGCCGAATTCCAGGGCCAATTCCAGGAAGCGATGCGCGAGGCCGAAATGGCCGACCTCAAGAAGAGCTTCGACGAGGTCAAGGAAGCGGCTTCCGGCTTCGCCGGCAACAATCTGATGACCTCGCTCCAAAAGGACGTCAGCGACGCACTCCGCGTCGATGCGCTGGACAAGCCGGCCGAGACCTCGACCACCGCCGTTGTCGAACCGCTGACGACCGCAAGCGAAGCGCCGGCGACGCCCACCACGCCGGAAGCGCCGACGCCAGAGACCTTCGTGGAGGCCGAGGCACATGCGGCCGCAAACGAGCCGCTCGCCATCACCCGTGAGGTCGAGCAGGCGCAGGTCACGCAAGGTTCGGTCACGCAGGATTCGGTCATCCAGGACACTGCGCCGGCCGAGGCGATCAAGGACGCCAAAGCGTCATGAGCGCCGCCGACATCGAAGCCAGCAAAGCCCCCTTGATGGACCATTTGATCGAGCTGCGTTCGCGGCTGATCAAGGCGCTGCTCGGCTTCGGCATTGCCTTCATCTTCTGCTTCTTCTTCGCCAAGCAGATCTACAACGTGCTGGTCTGGCCGTTCGTGTGGGTCGCGGGTCCCGAGAACTCGAAATTCATCTACACCGCGCTGCTGGAATATTTCATCACCCAGCTCAAGCTCGCGCTGTTCGGCGCCGGCTTCATCTCGTTCCCGATCGTCGCGACGCAGATCTACAAGTTCGTCGCTCCGGGCCTCTACAAGCACGAGAAGCAGGCCTTTCTGCCGTATCTGGTCGCGACCCCGTTCTTCTTCGTGCTGGGCGCCGCACTGGTCTATTTCGTCGTGCTGCCGATGCTGGTCCGCTTCTCGCTCGGCATGCAGCAGGCCGGCAGCGACGACACCGCGCAAATCCAGCTGCTGCCGAAGGTCGGCGAATATCTGTCGCTGATGATGTCGCTGATCTTCGCCTTCGGCATCGCCTTCCAGCTTCCGGTGATCCTGACGCTGCTCGGGCGCATCGGCATCGTCACGTCAAAAATGCTGCGCGAGAAGCGCCGCTATTTCATCGTCGTTGCCTTCGTCATCGCGGCTGTTCTGACCCCGCCCGACGTGCTCAGCCAGTGCTCGCTCGCGATCCCCTTGCTCGCGCTCTACGAGGGCTCGATCATCGCGGTGGGAATTGTGGAGAAGAAGGCGGCAGCTTCGCAAGCCTCTAGCGGCACTGACGTATCGACGCCGGCCAATCCGGCGGAGTAGGGCGACACCCCCGCTGTCATCCCCCGCGCAGCCGGAGAATCCAGTACGCCGCGGCCTCTCGGGGAATCACGGACGTCTCTGGAATACTGGATCATCCGCCTTCGCGGATGATGACAGCCGTGCTAGGAGACGCGCTGATGTGAACTGACAACGTTTGCCGTTGTGTGTTTACGCGCTGCCCCCAGGACCTCGGCCATGCACGACATCAAATCGATCCGCGACAACCCGCAAGCCTTCGACGCCGGCCTGGCACGACGCGGCCTGAAGCCGATGTCGGCGTCGCTGCTTGCGATCGACGAGACCCGGCGTGCGGCGATCCTGGCTTCCGAGCAGGCGCAGGCGCGGCGCAATGCGGCCTCCAAGGAAATTGGCGATGCCAAGAAGGCGAAGGACGAGGCGCGCGCGGCGAAGCTGATGGCGGAGGTCGCCGAGCTCAAGACCACGATGCCGGAGCTCGAGGCGACCGCGAAGGCTGCCGACGAGGAGCTCGCCAGGGAGCTGGCGGCGATCCCCAATCTGCCGCTCGGCGAGGTGCCCGATGGTGTCGACGAGCACGGCAATGTTCAGCGCCATGTCTTCGGCAACAGGCGCAACTACGCGTTCGTGCCAAAACCCCATGACGATCTCGGCGCCGAGCTTGGTGATATGGATTTCGAGACCGCGGCGAAGCTCTCCGGCGCGCGCTTCGTCGTACTGAAGAAGGGACTGGCGCGGCTCGAACGCGCGCTCGGCCAGTTCATGCTGAATCTACACGTCGATGAGCACGGCTATACCGAGATCAATCCGCCGCTGCTCGTGCGCAACGAGATCATGTTCGGCACCGGACAATTGCCGAAATTCGAGGACGACCAGTTCTGGGCGATCAAGGGCGAATTGCTCGCTGAGCCCGACCATGAGCGGCTCCAGACCGAGCGTCTCGGGATCATTCCGACCGCGGAAGTGGCGCTCACCAATCTCGTCCGTGAATCCATCCTCGACGAAAAGCAGCTGCCGATGCGGCTGACTGCGCTGACGCCGTGTTTTCGCGCGGAGGCGGGGGCCGCTGGGCGCGACACGCGAGGCATGATCCGGCAGCACCAGTTCACCAAGGTCGAACTGGTCTCGATCACGACGCCGGAGACGAGCAAGGACGAGCACGAGCGCATGCTCGCCTGTGCCGAGGAAGTGCTGCGGCGGCTCGACCTGCATTACCGCGTGATGACGCTGTGCACCGGGGATATGGGTTTCTCGTCGCAAAAAACCTATGACATCGAGGTCTGGATGCCGGGCCAGGGCGACGGCGGGGCATTCCGCGAGATATCGAGCTGCTCGGTGTGCGGCGATTTCCAGGCCCGCCGGATGGACGCGCGCTCGCGCGGCCCCGATGGCAAGCCGCGGTTCGTGCACACGCTCAACGGCTCCGGCACAGCGCTCGGCCGCGCGTTGATCGCCGTGATGGAGACCTATCAGCAAGAGGACGGCTCGATTGCGGTCCCCAGCGTGCTCCAGCCCTATATGGGCGGGCTGAAGGTGGTCGCGCGCCACTAGGCGTGCTGCCAACCTGAAACGGAGAAACGTTTGGTTGCGAAGATCGGGCGGCCGGTTATCCTGCCGGCCACCCGACAACGCGAACCGATCGTTCATGGCCTTGCACCGCGACATCTTCTGGGTCGGCAGACAATGGGCGGTGACGGGTGCCGGCATCCAGGCTGTCGATCAGCGGCTGCGTGGCGTACTCGACATCGAGATTACGCGGCTCTGGGACGATCATCTCGTCCAGAGCCGGCGGGCCAAGCCCGGTGTGAATGCCGCGGATTTCGACCAGGCACTGACGCTGGCACGCGAACGCTTTCCGCAGGCGCCGCTAGCGGACCCGTTCGTTGCACAGTTGGAGGCGCTCGGCGTCATCGAGGCTCCCATCGTGAGCCCGGTCGTGCCGGCGATGAAATTGCATGCCGAGGGCCGGCTGGCGCGCTTCCTGCCGCAATGGCGCGTTCGCCGGTAGCCGGCCCAAGCCGGCAACCGGGTGCCGGCCCCAGTCGGCCGGTTTGCCTGATGGGCCTCGGCCGGATAAGACGGCTCAGACCCGCTTCAGGAATCGACCTTTCCCATGCGCATTCTTTGCACCAATGACGACGGCATCCATGCCCCCGGCCTCAAGGTCCTGGAGGAGATCGCGCGCGCATTGTCCGATGACGTCTGGGTGGTCGCGCCTGAGCTCGACCAGTCCGGCGTGTCGCATTCGCTGTCGCTGAACGATCCGCTGCGCCTGCGCGAGGTCGGTCCGCGGCACTTTGCGGTGCGCGGCACGCCGACCGACTGCGTCATCATGGGCGCGCGCCACATCCTCGGCGCCAAGCTGCCCGATGTCGTGCTGTCCGGCGTCAACAAGGGCCGCAACGTCGCCGAGGACGTGGTCTATTCCGGCACCATCGCCGGCGCGCTGGAGGGAACCATCCTGGGACTACCGTCTTTCGCCCTGTCGCAGGAGTTCAGCGTCGAGACCCGCGACCGGCCGCTGTGGGACACTGCGCGCAAATTCGGGCCCGACATCCTGCGCAAGGTGATCGCCGCCGGTATCCCGAAGGACACCGTCATCAACGTCAATTTCCCGGCTTGCGCGCCGGAGGATGTGCTGGGCATTCGCGTGACGCGGCAAGGCAAGCGCAATCTCGGCTTCCTCAGGATCGACGAGCGCAAGGACGGCCGTGGCAATCCTTATTTCTGGATCGGCTTTGAGCGCACCGCGATGATGGATACGCCCGCCGACGGCACCGATCTCGCGGCGCTCCGCGAGCGCTACGTCTCCGTCACGCCGCTCAGGCTCGACCGGACCAACGAGGCGTTTTCCGACGCGCTAAGTGCGACGCTGAAGTAAGTCTGACCTGGAACGGGGCCTAGTCTAGCCGCCGCGAAGCGCGGCTTCGATGGTCTTGCCGAGGGCGTCGAGCTGAAATGGTTTTTGAAGCGCCGGCCGATCGCGGTACTGCTCGGGCAGGCCGGAGGAACCGTATCCGGTGGCGAAGATGAACGGGCAGCCCTTCGCCTTGATGACATCGGCGACCGGCGAGATGACCTTGCCGTTGACGTTGACGTCGAGAATGGCGATGTCGAACTCGGTTGCCTGGGCGAGCCGCATGGCTTCGGTGATGTCGCCAGCCTCGGCCGCGATCTTGTAGCCAAGCTCTTCGAGCATGTCCGCGACCATCATCCTGATCATCACCTCGTCTTCGACGAGGAATACAGAGCGGCCGGTAAGCCCCGTCGCAGTCATGGTCGAGTCCTTGCCCATCACCAAAAACGTTCGCAGATAACATGAATCGACGCAATGTGCGTTTCGACGAACGGATGCTTGAAAATGGCCATCGCGGCTCGCCCGTTGCAAGCCAATTTGTGGTCAACTACGCCATCCGAAGCCTATCATGGGTTCCCGGAGCCGGAACAAGAATCTCGCGCCCCCCGGGTTGGCGCCCCGGACCCCAAAAGACAGTACGCAGGCAATGACCTCCCATCAGCACCCGCCGGAAAAGATGATGTTTCAGCTCACGCTGAGGCGTCGGGGCATCAGCGACCAGGCGGTCCTGCGGGCCATGGAGGAGGTGCCGCGCGATCAGTTCGTCGACGACGCCGATCGCGACGGCGCCTATCGCGACAGCGCGCTGCCGATCGCCTGCGGGCAGACCATCAGCCAGCCCTTCGTGGTCGCCTACATGACCGAGCAGCTCCAGCTTCAGAAGAAGCACCGCGTGCTGGAGATCGGCGCCGGCTCGGGCTACCAGGCGGCGGTGCTGTCGCGGCTCGCCGGCCAGGTGTTGACGGTCGAGCGCTACCGCAAGCTTGCGGATGCCGCACGTATCAGGCTTGAAAAGCTAAACTATCACAACGTCGAGGTGATGCTGGGCGACGGACTCAATCTGCCCCCCAATATCGGCCCGTTCGACCGCATCATCGTCACGGCCGCGATGGAGCAGCTTCCGGAGAACCTGGTCGAGCGGCTGGAGGTGGGCGGCATCCTGATCGCGCCCGTCGGCCCGCATCAGGGCGTGCAGACGCTGATCCGCTTGAGCCGGACCGAAGCCGGGATCGAGCGCAAGGAACTCGTCGAGGTCCGGTTCGTGCCGGCGCTGCCCGGGGTGGCGCGGGAGCTGTAGAATTCCGGATTGGCTGTGCTGCCAACATCTTATTGGGAGGGTTAAGCCGTTATTTACTCGGCGCGTGTTTACTTAAAACACCAGTTCTGTTGCGTACGAGTGAGTAACCATGTCCGTTGCCGCCGAGTTGCTTTACTCGCGCCGTGTGCCGCAGGTCGCGGTGCTGGCGCTGATCTCCTTCAGCTTCGCAGGGTGCAGCGCCGACATGTCGTCGCGCATGTCCCAGTCGAACTTCTCCAATCCCTTCGCGCAGGAATCGACCGGTTCGGTGCAACAGGCGCCGCCGCCGCAGCGTGAGCTGCCGCAATATTCGCGGCCGCAGACGCAGCCCGGTTATTATCAGTCGCAGCCTTTGCCGCCGGCGGTGTCCGCGCCGCAATCCTACCCCGTTGCAGCAGGCGGTGTGTCCGGAGGCGGCCGCGGTGTCGGCTCGTACACACCCCCGGCGCAGCCGCATCTCGAGACCACGGCCACCGTGCCGCCGCGCTCGGTTGCAGCCGCCCAGCCGGTCGGTGGAACCAAGATCATCGTCGGCACCAGCGATACGCTCGACCTGCTTGCCAAGCGCTACCGCGTCACGCCGCAGGCGATTCTCGCCGCCAACGGGTACAAGGGGCCGCGCGCGCTCTCGCCCGGCCAGCAACTGATCATTCCGCACCAGGCCACGGCCGCTGCGCCCGCGCCGCTCATGGCCCCCGTTGCCGCTGCGCCGCCGCCTGCTGCGAGGCCGGTTGCGGCCGTTGCCGCGCCGTCAAGCACGCACTTCGTGAACCACGGCGACACGCTCGCCAGCATTGCCCGCAAGAACCATATCTCGGCGGCTGAACTGGCCCGTGCCAACGGCCTCAATCCCTCTGCAAAGCTCAAGCTTGGCGCCAGGCTGGCCGTGCCCGGCGCCAAGACCGCGGCCGTCGCAGCACCGCTTGCCGCGCCTCCGGTCGGAGCCGCTCCCGTCGCGAGCACGCTGCAGCCCGTTGCCGCGGCACCTGCGCCCGCCACCAAAATGGCGGCCGTCGCGCCGGCGCAAAGCGCGCGCTTGGCCCAGGCCACCGCCAATGTTGAAGAGAAGACCGCGGAAACTCCGGCGAAAGCTGCGGAGACCACCAGCGCGCTGCCGACTTTCCGCTGGCCGGTGCGCGGCAAGGTGGTCACGAGCTACGGCGCCAAGACCAATGGCAAGTCCAACGACGGCATCAATCTCGCGGTGCCTGAGGGAACCCCGGTCAAGGCGGCTGAAGACGGTGTCGTTGCGTATTCCGGCAACGAGCTGAAAGGTTATGGCAATCTCGTCCTGGTTCGGCACTCCAACGGCTACGTCACCGCATATGCCCATGCGAGTGAGCTGATGGTGAAGCGCGGCGATACCATCAAGCGCGGCCAGGTCATTGCCAAGTCGGGTCAATCCGGGGAGGTGGCGTCGCCGCAGCTCCACTTCGAGATCCGTAAGGGATCGAGCCCGGTTGACCCGCTTCAATTCCTGAACGGGGCTTGAGCCTGAAGTCGGGCGCGCCATCGCCACAAACGCGGTGTCGTCGCACGGCTTGACCGGGCGACCCAGCACGTTGCGGCGTCTCGATCGATCAAAACCGTCGCTGGAATACTGGATTCCCCGCCTGCGCGGGGAATGACAGGTGCGAGTGCCGCTACAGATTCCGCTACGTCGCCGTCAGCTTCACGCCGAGCCGTCCCGCAAGCTCCTGCACGAACTGCCAGGCGACGCGGCCCGAGCGCGAGCCGCGCGTCGTCGACCATTCAAGGGCCTCGCGCTCCAGCGCGTCATCGTCGACCTTGACGCCGAAATGGCTGCAATAGCCCCGCACCATGGCGAGATATTCGTCCTGGCTGCAGCGGTGGAAGCCGAGCCAGAGACCGAAGCGATCCGACAGCGAGACCTTCTCCTCGACGGCTTCGCCGGGATTGATCGCGGTCGAGCGCTCGTTCTCGATCATCTCGCGCGCCAGCAGATGGCGGCGGTTGGAGGTGGCGTAGAGGATGACGTTCTCCGGCCGCCCTTCGATGCCGCCTTCGAGCACCGCCTTGAGCGATTTGTAGGACGCATCATTGCCGTCGAAGGAGAGGTCGTCGCAGAACACGATGAAGCGGAAGGACGAGGCGCGAAGCTGCTCCATGAGAGCGGGCAGGCTCTCGATGTCCTCGCGATGGATCTCGATCAGCTTCAGTCTGTCGGCCGGTTTGCGCTCCGCGTTGATGCTGGCATGCGCCGCCTTCACCAGCGACGACTTGCCCATGCCGCGCGCGCCCCAGAGCAATGCGTTGTTGGCGGGCAATCCGTTGGCGAAGCGCTCGGTGTTCTCCATCAGGATGTCGCGCATCCGGTCGACGCCCTTGAGCAGGAACAATTCGACGCGGCTGACGCGCGGCACCGCCGCAAGGCGGCCGTCCGGGTGCCAGACGAAAGCATCCGCCTGCTTGAACGACTCGCGTTCGACGGCGGGCTTGCCTTGAGCGGAGAGGTGCGCCGCAATCGTCTCTAGCGCGCGAACGATGCGCTTCTGGGAGACGCTTTGGTTGGCCTTGGACGTGGTCTTGGAGCTCACCTTGGAAGTCGTCTTGGAAGCCGCTTTGGGGGCCGCCTTGGGACGTTTTGCCGCGACGCGGGCTGGCTTCGCGGCAGGGGTGCGGGGGCCTTTGCCGGCCGGGCTTTTGCTTGGTTTTTGGGGCATGTCCGAAGTTCCTGAGAATGCAGCCTTATCGGGCCTGAGCGCGCGCCGCAAGGTGGCTAAAAGGGCGGTGTGGCAGCGTTGCAATTGGAGCAATGGCCGCTATAGTCCGCGCGAATTTGACCGAACCGGTCGCCATTTGGGCCTGACCGGTTCTCCCCCGTTCTCACGAGGATCGTCCGAATGTTGATTACCCCTGCGTATGCCCAGGCTGCGGGCGCCGGCGACACCAGCGGCATGTTGATGTCGCTGCTGCCGTTCGCCCTGATCTTCGTGATCATGTACTTCCTGATTCTGCGTCCGCAGCAGAAGAAGGTCCGTGACCACGCCGACCTCGTGAAGAACATCCGCCGCGGCGACACCGTCGTGACCTCGGGCGGTCTCGTCGGCAAGGTCACCAAGGTCGTCGACGACGACCAGATCGAGTTCGAGATCGCCGATGGCGTGCGCGTGCGGCAGATGCGCTCGATGGTCTCCGGCGTGCGCGCCAAGGGTGAGCCGGCCAAGGAATCCAAGGAAAGCGCTAAGGAAGACGCCGCGTCGAAGTGAGTGCTTCCGCGAGTCTCTCAAGTTTTCCTGCAAATCTCCTGATCTGACAGGTCCAGTCGATGTTGTATTTCACGCGGTGGAAGGCGCTCGGGATTATCCTGACGGCGCTGATCGTGTGCCTCTGCGCGGTCCCGAACTTCTTTCCCGAAGCGCAGGTCAAGACCTGGCCCGCCTGGGCACAGCGTCGGCTCGTGCTCGGCCTCGATCTCCAAGGCGGCTCCTATCTGCTGCTCGAGGTCGACGGCAACTATGTGAAGAAGGAAAGGCTCGACCAGGTCCGCGACGACGTTCGCCGGACGCTGCGCGATGCCAAGATCGGCTTCACCGGCGGCGTCATCCTGCGCAACGACGCGGCCGAGGTTCGGATCACCAAGGAATCCGACCTGCAGCCTGCGCTCGCCAAGCTGCGCGAGCTGTCCCAGCCGCTGGGTGGACTGGTCGGATCCAGCGGTCAGCGCGACCTGGAGGTGACTGACGCCGGCGGCGGCGTGATCCGCCTTACCATCCCGCAGGCCGCGATGCTCGACCGCATGCGCAAGACCATCGAGCAGTCGATCCAGATCGTCGAACGCCGCGTCAACGAGCTCGGCACCGTCGAGCCCGTCATCCAGCGCCAGGGCAACGATCGCATCCTGGTGCAGGTCCCCGGCCTCCAGGACCCGACCCGTCTGAAGGAATTGCTGGGCAAGACCGCGAAGATGGAATTCCGCATGGTCGATACGTCGGTGCCGCCCGATCAGGCGCAGCAGGGACGTTTGCCGCCGGAATCCGAGCTTCTGATGAGCGCGTCGCCACCGCCCACGCCCTATGTGGTCAAGAAGCAGGTGCTGGTCGCCGGCGGCGATCTGACCGATGCCCAGGCGAGCTTCGACCAGCGCACGAGCGAACCCGTCGTCAGCTTCAAGTTCAATACGTCAGGCGCGCGCAAATTCTCGCAGGCCACGCAGGAGAACGTCGGGTTGCCTTTCGCGATCGTGCTCGACAACAAGGTCATCTCGGCGCCCGTGATCCGCGAGCCCATCACCGGCGGACAGGGCCAGATCTCGGGCAATTTCACCGTGCAATCGGCCAACGATCTCGCGATCCTGCTGCGCGCCGGCGCGCTGCCGGCACCGCTCACGGTGGTCGAGGAGCGCACCGTCGGTCCGGGCCTCGGCCAGGACTCGATCGAGAAGGGCGAGCTCGCCGCCTATGTCGGCTCGATCCTGGTCATCATCTTCATGCTCTTGACCTACCGGCTGTTCGGCGTGTTCGCCAATATCGCGGTGGCCATCAACGTCGCCATGATCTTCGGCCTCCTGTCGCTGCTCAACGCCACGCTGACGCTGCCCGGTATCGCCGGCATCGTGCTCACCGTCGGCATCGCGGTCGATTCCAACGTGCTGATCTACGAGCGCATCCGCGAGGAATTGCGCGGCGGCCGCAACGCGATCTCGGCGATTGACGCCGGCTTCAAGCGGGCGCTTGCGACCATCCTCGATTCCAACATCACCACTTTCATTGCCGCCGCGGTGCTGTTCTACATCGGCACCGGTCCGGTGCGCGGCTTCGCCGTGACGCTCGGAATCGGCATCATCACCACGGTGTTCACCGCCTTCACCCTGACCCGGCTGATCGTGGCCTGGTGGGTGCGGTGGAAGCGGCCGCAGAGCGTGCCGATCTAGGAGCCTGATCGTGAATCACACCGTTCTCATCGGGCTCGGCGTCCTCATTGCCATTCTCACCGTGGTTGCGGCATTCGGCTGGCTGCCGTCGCTGCGCATCGTTCCCGACGATACCCATTTCGATTTCACGCGGTTTCGCCGGGTCAGCTTCCCGATCTCGGCGGCGCTGTCGATCGTCGCGATCACGCTGTTCTTCACCCATGGACTGAATTTCGGCATCGACTTCCGCGGCGGCACGCTGCTGGAGGTGCAGGCCAAGTCCGGCACAGCCGATATCGCGGCGATGCGTACGACGTTGGATGGCCTGCGTCTCGGCGAAGTCCAGTTGCAGCAATTCGGCGGCCCCGCGGACGTCCTGATCCGCGTCGCGGAGCAGCCGGGCGGCGACGCCGCCCAGCAGGAGGCCGTGCAGAAGGTCCGCACCGCGCTTGGCGATTCGGTCGACTATCGCCGCGTCGAGGTCGTGGGACCGCGCGTATCGGGCGAATTGCTCGCCTACGGCATGCTCGGCCTGATGCTGGCGATCGTCTCGATCCTGGTCTACCTCTGGTTCCGCTTCGAGTGGCAGTTCGCGCTCGGCGCCATGATCGCCAACGTGCACGATATCGTGCTGACGATCGGCTTCATGTCGATCAGCCAGGTCGATTTCGACCTGACCAGTATCGCGGCGCTTCTGACCATTTTGGGCTATTCGCTCAACGACACCGTCGTCATCTACGACCGTATCCGTGAGATGCTGCGGCGCTACAAGAAGATGCCGATGCCGCAGCTCCTCAATGAATCGATCAACTCGACGCTGTCGCGCTCGATCATCACCCACTTCACGGTGACGCTGGCGCTGCTGGCTCTGCTGCTGTTCGGTGGCCATGCCATCCACAGCTTCACCGCGGTGATGATGTTTGGCGTGGTGCTGGTCGGCACCTATACCTCGATCTTCATTGCGGCCCCGATCCTGATCTATCTCGGCGTCGGCGAGCATCGCGAAGATGCGGCCGATAAGGCTACGCCCGCGAAGAAAAGCAGGGCATGATCCGAACCGCGTGCCCTCGCAGGAGTTTGCGAGGGCAGTAAGCTCATTCGGACGAAGCTCATGGCCGGCGATCCCAACGCACCGCATTTCCCCCGCTCGGCGCCGATCGAAGCCTATGGCAAGGGCGGCTTTGCCTTTGCCGGCATGTCGCATCGGGGATCGTTGCTTTGCCTGCCCGACGCGATCTGGGCTTGGGATATAACGGACCCCGCGATGATCGACCGCTATTCGCTGGATCGAGTCTTCAAGTCCGCCAACAGCATCGACACGCTCCTGATCGGCACCGGAACCGGAGTCTGGCTGCCGTCGGCGGAACTGCGCCAGGCACTTAAAGCGGCGAGGGTGGTTCTGGATACGATGCAGACCGGTCCCGCCGTGCGTACCTACAACATCATGATCGGCGAACGGCGGCGCGTCGCGGCCGCGCTGATCGCCGTGCCATGAGTGGCTCCGCGCCGCCGCCGGATTCTGCTGCGTTCTGTGCGGACCTCGTGCGCAGCCACGACTTTCCGCGCTATGCCGCGACCCTGTTCGCGCCTGCTGCCGAGCGCCGCGCGCTGCTGGCGCTCTATGCCTTCAATGTCGAGATCGTCCGCGTCCGCGACCAGGTGACCCAGCCTTTGCCCGGTGAAATCCGCCTGCAATGGTGGACGGACATGCTGTCGGGCCAGGTCCATGGCAGCGCCGAGGGCAATCCGGTCGCGGCGGAGCTGCTCCGCGCAATCCGTGATTTCGACCTGCCGATCGAACCGCTGTCGCTGCTCGCCGACGAGCATCAATTCGATCTCTACAACGATCCAATGCCGACCATGGCGGCGCTGGAGGGCTACCTCGCGGCGACCTCATCGGCGCTGTTCGATCTCGCCGCCCGGATCATGGGACCACTGTCGGAAGCGGCCGAGCATCTCGCCCGCCACGCCGGGCTGGCGCAGGGCATCGTACAGGTCATCGCGAACTTGCCCCGTGATGCGGCGCACCGGCAATTGTTCCTGCCGCAGCAGGTCCTGGCGAGCCACAATTGCAACATGGAGGACGTATTCGCCGGCAAGGAGACGGCGAATTTGCGCGCCGTCCTGGACCAACTCGTGGGCGAGGCCGGGCAGCATTTGACCACGGCCTTGTCGCTGTTGCCGGAGGTGCCGGTGTCGGCACGGCCGGCGTTTCTGCCGCTGAGCCAGGTAAGGGCCGACCTCAAGCGCCTGTCGCAGCCCGGGCGCAATCCGTTTACGCCGCAACCGTCATCGCGGCTGCGTACGCTGTGGACGCTTTGGCGGGCTTCACGTTCGCGGGAATTTACCAAATAGCGGTTGGCTTATCGCCTCAAACTGTCAAATGCCCTATGCTGTCCTATGGCTGAGTTGTCGCAAAGCATCTCCTGTGATCTCAGCGGCCTTCCGGTCGCACCGGCCGACATCCATGCCGCCGCCGAGACGATCCGCGGCGCCGTCGTCGAGACGCCCTGTAGCTACAGCCGCACGCTGAGCAATATCTGCGGCTGCGACATCTGGCTGAAATTCGAGAACCTCCAGTTCACGTCCTCGTTCAAGGAGCGCGGCGCGCTCAACCGCCTCAAGGCGCTGACGCCGGAGGAGCGCGCCCGGGGCGTCGTCGCGATGTCGGCGGGTAACCACGCGCAGGGCGTCGCCTATCACGCCAAGCGGCTCGGCATTCCCGCCACCATCGTCATGCCGGTCGGCACGCCCATGGTGAAGGTCGAGAACACCAGGCATCACGGTGCCGAGGTGGTCGTGACGGGCGCCACGCTGGAGGAGGCGGCCGCGTATGCGCGCAACCACGGCGAAGCCCGTGGCATGATCTTCGTCCATCCCTATGACGATCCGCTTGTCATCGCGGGGCAGGGCACTGTCGGGCTGGAAATACTCAAGGCCGTGCCGGAGCTCGATACGCTGGTCGTCCCGATCGGCGGCGGTGGCCTGATCAGCGGGATCGCCATTGCCGCGAAATCGATCAAGCCGTCGCTGCGGATCCTCGGCGTCGAGGCCTGGCTCTACCCCTCGATGTACAACGCCATCCACGACGGCAATCTGCCGGCGCGCGGCGACACGCTCGCCGAAGGCATCGCGGTGAAATCGCCCGGCAAGCTCACCACCGAAATCGTCCGCCGCCTCGTCGACGACATTGCGCTCGTCAACGAAGCCGAGCTCGAGCGCGCGGTGGCGACCCTGATCTCGATCGAGAAGACGGTCGTCGAAGGCGCCGGCGCCGCCGGTCTCGCCGCGCTGATGTCCGACCCGTCCCGTTTCGCCGGCCAGAAGGTCGGGCTGGTGCTGAGCGGCGGCAATATCGACACACGGCTGATCGCATCGGTCCTGACCCGCGAGTTGGCGCGCGAGGGGCGGCTCACCCAGCTGTCGCTCGACATCCCCGACAGGCCCGGCCAACTGGCTGCGGTTGCGGCACTGCTGGCCGAGGCCGGCGCCAACATCATCGAGGTCTCGCACCAGCGCACCTTCTCGGATCTTCCGGCCAAGGCGACGCTGCTGCAGCTGGTGATCGAGACCCGCGACAGCGCCCATCTCGACGAGGTCATGGCGAAGCTTGGCGCATCCGGATTGAGTGCGCGCTGTACCTGAGCGGTGCATGATCGCCGCTATCGCGGCGTCAAACCCGCCAAATGGGCGATCAGCCGATCGATCTCGGCTTCCGTATTGTAGTAATGCGGGGAGGCGCGCACCACCGGCGGCAGCGAGCGAATTTCGGCATCGATGCGCGTGCTCGACGGATCTGAGGCACCGATCGTGATGCCGGCTGCGGCCGCGTCGCTGACGACGGCTTCCGCCTCGTAGCCTTCCACCGTGAAGCTGACGATGGCTCCCGGAGCGCGTCCGAGGTCGCGAATTCTGATGCCGCGAATGGACGCAAGGCCACCCCGGAGGCGGTCCGCCAGCATGCGGCAACGCTGCTCGATGGGGCTGATCCCGATATCGAGGGCATAATCGACAGCCGCGCCGAGCCCAAGCCGGGCTGCGTAGTTGTTCTCCCAGGTCTCGAAACGGCGCGCATCGTCACGCAGCCGATAAGCGTCTCGCGAGACCCAGGGTGCGGCGAAGTGGTCGATCATCGGCGGTTCGAGCGCCTGCAGCGTCGCGCGGCGGACGTAGAGAAAGCCGGTGCCGCGCGGGCCGCGGAGGAATTTGCGACCGGTCGCCGACAGCATGTCACAGCCGATGGCCTCGACGTCGACCACCATCTGTCCGACCGCCTGGCAGGCGTCGAGGAGATAAGGAATGCCTCGCGCTCGCGCGATCTTCCCGACGGCCGCAGCCGGATTGACCAGCCCGCCATTGGTCGGAACCCAGGTGATCGCAATCAGCTTCACGCGCTCGTCGATCATGCGTTCGAGCGCGTCGACCTCGAGCTCGCCGCTGGCATCGCTCGGCACGATGTCGATCGCGACGCCTGTTCGCTTCGCGACCTGAAGAAAGGCGACATAGTTGGCCGCGTACTCTGCTTCGGCAGTCAGGATCCGGTCGCCATCGCGAAACGGAAGCGCGTAGAACGCCATCTGCCAGGCAACCGTCGCGTTCTCCATCAGGGCGATCTCATCGGGCGCGGCATTCAGCAGGCGCGCCACGGCGCCGTAGACTGAATCAAGCCGGCGGGCCTCGTGGTCGGCGGCCGCATAGCCTCCGATCTCGCTCTCCAGATCGATATGCTGCTTCATGGCTTCGACGACAGGAACGGGCATGAGAGCCGCACCCGCGTTGTGCAGGTACGCAAGCCGGGAGGTGGCTGGCGTGTCGGCACGTATTCGCCCGATGTTGATCAAGTGCGCCGCCTTTGCTCTCGCGATCGTCCCGAATAGATTAGACCGGCGAGGAATGCGGACAAGAGGCCAGCTGCAACATCTGATCTCGTCTCAGATGCAGAGGCCGAGCAGCTTGATGTGGCAACCGCTGGATTTCGGCTTGCTCGCGGGCGCGGCCTCGCGCTTCACGGCAACCAGAGGTTCCCCGTCTTTCCTGCCTTTGCCTTTGCCCTTCGGCTCGTAGTCGCCGGCGATCACCATCGCCCAATAGGTGCGTTTGCCGCTGGCGTTTTTCGCGCTCGCGATCCCGACGCGGGAAGCGTTGTGCAGCAGCAGGTTCTTGCGGTGTCCCGACGAGTCGATCCACTGTCCCAGGGTCTTCTCGAAATTGTCGTAGCCGTAGGCGATGTTCTCGGCGGCGCGGCCTGCGCCTGCCGGTGCGACGCGGCGGTTGAACGGGCCGAGTGCGTCGTGACTGAGGTCGTCCTTTGTCGCCATCGCGCGCGCCTGGTCCATGGCGATGCGGTCGAGGGTTGAATCGCGGACGACGCGGACTTCACCATGCTTGAGGCGGAAGCTCGAGATCAGCTCGGCCGGGGACTCGGCCATCGCGGACGTGGTGGCGAGCAGCAGAAGGCCGGCGATCAGGCCGCCAACCACACGGTGCATCATCGTCCCCCGAGTGCCCATGACCCCGCCAAGTCCCTCCGCCAAGCTCGAATATCGGATCGCTTCTCTATCGCCAATGTGGACGCTTCAAGGCGTGATCCACGCTAGCCCGCCGGCAGATCGGCCTCGAAATTGAAGCGGTCGCGCAGGTTCTTGCGCTGCTCCAGGATGTCCTTGAGGAAAGCGCGGTCCTGGTCGTTCTTCATCATCGGCTCGATCAGGTCGAGCTGGTTCATGGCGACCAGTTGCAGGATCTCTGTGCGCGGCTTGCCGTCGGCGTTGCGTGGTAGTGCGTGCACGACCTGGATGTGTTCCGGCGGCTTCGGCCCCTTAGCGGCGCCAAGCTCGTTCCGCAATTGGCCTTCGAGCGCGGCCTGATCGGCTTCGACGAAGGCATAGAGCCCGACACCGGAGCGGCGGTCGGCAAAGGCGACGATGGCGGTGTCGCGCACGGCGGGGTTCTTGCGGATCAGTTCCGCCAGCACCGGCGCGTCGTTGACGAGCCGGCGGCCGCCGCCTTCACGGTCGGTGAAGTTGAACAAGCCGCGGGTGATTGCCCGATAGACCTTCTTGCCGGTCGCGAGCCACAGGTTGGCGGCGAAGGACTTCTTCGCCAGGATCTTGCGCTCACGCGGCGTCAGCGCTTCAGGCGCGTAGGAGCGCTTGTGCTTGAGCAGATGCCGCAAGTCTTCATAGGCGAGGGTGCGATAGAGCCGGCCGCGTCGGTTGAAGCAAGCCGCGAGCTGGAAGTCGGTCACGTAGGCGAGCCCGTCGCGGCCGACCAGCCAGTTCTGTTCCTTGGCAAGGTCGTTGTGGCAGATGCCGGCGCGGCGCAGCCGGCGCAGCGCGGCCTTGGCCGAGCGAAAATAGGCGAGGTCCCCATGCGGCTTCGCCAGATGCAGCGCGACGCCGTCGACAAAGCCACGCACCAGTGCGCGGCGTCCGGCCCACAGCAGCTCGGGGCCGACATCGAGGCCTTTGGCGAGCACCAGCGCATGCTTTTCGCGGGCGAACAGATGGCGGGCCAAAAGGAATGACCACCACGGCACCTCGTCGAGGCGGCGCAGCACCGCGTCGACCTCGCCGTCGTCGTCGCGGAAGCGGCCGCGCTCGACAGTCGAGAACACGTCGCGCTTGAGCAGCACGCCCTCGATCCAGCGCGCCGAGAGTGTTGCGGCGTCGTCTTTGGGAAGGTTCATCGAAAACTCACGCCGCGGCGGCAATGCGCAGGTGATCGGCGATCCAGCGATCGAGATCGGCGAGCGCCAGGGCGCTCATCGCCTGCTTCTTGGCCACCGTCTTCTCGTTGCCGCGCAGCCGGCTTCCGTCGGGCTTTTTCGTCGGTGCGCTGGCGAGCGGCGGGAACAGGCCGAAATTGATGTTCATCGGCTGGAACGAGCGCGTGCCGGGCTCGATGGTCTCGATATGGCCGCCGGTGATGTGGCCGAGCAGGGATCCGAGCGCGGTCGTGCCCGGCGGACTCGCAAGCGTCTCGCCGCGCACGTCCGCTGCCGCATAGAGGCCGGCAATCAGGCCGACGCTGGCGGATTCCACATAGCCCTCACAGCCCGTCATCTGGCCGGCAAAGCGCAGTCGTGGTTGTGCGCGCAGGCGCAACTGGCCGTCGAGCAGCTTTGGCGAGTTGAGGAAGGTGTTGCGATGCAGGCCGCCGAGGCGGGCAAATTCGGCCTTCTCCAGCCCCGGAATGGTGCGGAAAATGCGTTGCTGCTCGCCGTATTTCAGCTTCGTCTGGAAGCCGACGATGTTGTAGAGCGTGCCGAGCTTGTTGTCCTGGCGCAGCTGCACGATCGCGTAGGCCTTTGTGGTGGGATCGTGCGGATTGGTGAGGCCGACCGGCTTCATCGGCCCGTGGCGGAGAGTCTCGGGGCCGCGTTCAGCCATGACCTCGATCGGCAGGCAGCCGTCGAAATAGGGCGTGTTGGTCTCCCATTCCTTGAACTCGGTCTTCTCGCCGGCAACCAGCGCTGCGACGAAGCCGTCATACTGCTCCTTCGTCATCGGGCAGTTGATGTAGTCGGCACCGGTGCCGCCGGGACCGACCTTGTCGTAGCGCGACTGGAACCAGGCCACCGACATGTCGATGGTTTCGCGGTGCACGATCGGTGCGATCGCGTCGAAGAAGGCGAGGGCGTTCTCGTCGGTCAGCTCGCGGATCGCGTCGGCCAGCGGCGCCGAAGTGAGGGGGCCGGTCGCAACGATGACGTTACTCCACTCGGCCGGCGGCAGGCCTGCGACCTCGCCGCGGGCGATCTCGATCAGGGGATGATCGTTCAGCGCCTTGGTGACGGCCGCTGAGAAGCCGTCGCGGTCTACCGCAAGCGCGCCGCCGGCGGGCACCTGGTTGGCGTCGGCTGCGCGCATGATCAGCGAATCGAGGCGCCGCATCTCGGCATGCAGCAGGCCGACGGCGTTGTTGGCGGCATCGTCCGAGCGGAACGAATTGGAGCAGACGAGCTCGGCAAGCCCATCGGTGCGGTGTGCCTCGGTCATGCGGGTCGGCCGCATTTCGTGGAGCACCACGGGCACGCCGGATTTGGCCACCTGCCAGGCGGCTTCGGAGCCGGCAAGGCCTGCGCCGATCACGTGCACAGTAGTTGATTGGGGTCCTGTCATGGGCGGACAGGTAGCGCTTTTCGGCGGTCAGTGGAATCGCCGAGATCGAGTTTTCTGCCTCCGGATGCGACAACGCCCGCACGAGGCGGGCGCTATCGGTTCGTCCGGTTAAGGGCTGAACGATATCAACCCTGATACTGACCGGCGGCAACGCGCGGGATGTCCGAGCGATCGAGGCCGATATCGGCCAGCTCGCGATCGCTGAGCTGGGACAGCTCGGCAACATTGCGCTGATAGTCCCGGAAAGCCTGGATCATGCGGATGAGCGAGAGCAGCATTGGTAGTCTCCTGTAGTTCGATTCAGCTCTTGCCCGAGCCTCATCGTTGAAATGAATATAGATGAGAGTGGTGCAGTGCGAAAGTTCCGATGTTGCGATGCAGCTAAGCGTTGGATGCATGGCATCGGTAACGGACGATTAACCCAGGAGCACTCCCGCCCAAAGGGTGGGCGGAATGGGAAAAAGGTGCTGGAAATGCCCTTCAATTCACGGATTTATCGCAGATCAGCCGGTTCCATTCGCATGCAAATAGGTTGCTTTTCGGTCGTCAGCAAGCTGGTTGACTAGCCTCTATACCCAAGTCTTGCATGCGCGAATCGCATGATAGCGGAGTAATAGAACTGAATCATAATTCAATTACCGGCAGTCGCGTACCCTTTGCCAGCTGTAGGCAGCGGTGCGATTGGACCCGCGGATCGACATGACGAGGACGCTGGTGCAGTGGCACACACGCCGAACTATGGGGCTGCTAGGGGGCGCGCGCGAGCTGGGTGGCGAAATAAGCGATGGTCTTGGAGTAGACCTCGCTCTTGTTCCACTGCTGCAGCACCGCGAAGTTCGGGCTGCCCGGCTGCCAATCCTTGCCCTTCTGCCAGCCATAACCGGCAAGATAGTTCGCCGTGGAAGCGAGCACGTCGGGGGCGTTGTGCAGGAGATCGCGCTTGCCATTGCCGTCGAAATCGACGGCGTATTTCATCCATGACGACGGCATGAACTGGGTCTGTCCGAGCTCGCCGGCCCAGGCGCCCTTCATGTCGGCCGGTGCGAGGTCGCCGCGCTGGACGATGCGGAGCGCATCCAACAGCTCGGCGCGAAACTGCTCGGCGCGCCGGCAGTCATAGGCCAGCGTCGCCAGCGAGCGGATGGTCGCGAACTTGCCGGTATTGACGCCGAAATCGGTCTCGAGACCCCAGATCGCGACCAGCACCTCGCCGGGCACGCCGTAGGTCTGCTCGATGCGCGACAGCACCGAGCCGTATTGCTTCATCATGTTGGAGCCGCGCGTCAGGCGCGGCGGCACCATGCGGCCGGAAAACTCTTCGAAGGTCTGGCTGAAGACCTTCTGCGAGCGGTCGCGGTTGAGCACGTTCTGATCGAGCGTCACACCGGCGAGCCCGGCGGAAATGGCCTGTTGCGAGACGCCTTTGGCCGCGGCGTCGGTTTTGAAGTCTGCAAGCCACGCGTCGAAATTGCCCGAGCCGCAGGCAACCGCGGCGAGCGCGGGCTGAGCGGATAGGATGGATGCGGTGATGGCTAAGGCGGCGAGGGCGAGACGAGAAATCGTCGGGGTCATTCGAGCAAATAAATTCCGTGAAGTGATCTGACCGGCGTGCGCAATCTCGATGGAAACCGCGGCCAAAGCAAGGCGTATGACAGTCCGCGATCCTGCCCGCACCGGGGCAGGATCGGATCTCACGATATCGTCAGGCGTCGGTCCGATTGCGCCAGGGGAAGAGGTTGACGGGGAAGTCGGCGGCCGGCTTGCGTGGACGATGCGGCGGAGGTGGCACCGGACGCGCGCCCGGATCGGCCGCGATCACCTTGCGGTAGAGATGCCAGGTGGCGTGGCCGAGCACGGGGACCACCACGGCAAGGCCGAGGAAGGCGGGAATCGTGCCCAGCGCCAGCAGGACGGCCACGATCAGGCCCCAGGCCGCCATCGGCACCGGGTTCTTCGCGACGACCCGGAGCGACGTCACCATGGCCTCGAACGCGCCGGCATGGCGGTCGAGCATCAGCGGGAACGACACGGCGCTGATGCAGAGCGCGGCAAGGGCGAACAGGAATCCGGTGCCGCAGCCGACCACGATCAGCCACCAGCCTTGCCGGCTCGTGAGCACGCGCGTCAGAAAATCCGAGATCCCGGACGCGCCTTCATAGCCGAAAGCGGCGACGTAGATCGCCTGCGCGGTCGCAACCCAGGTCACGAACAGGGCCAGCAGCAGCGCGCCGAGGCCGAGCATGGCGCCGAAGGAGGGCGAACGCAGCACCTCCATGGCATCCCAGGCGCTGGCCTCTTCATAACGCTCCCGCCGGCTGGAGAGCTCGTAGAGACCGAGAGCGGCGAACGGGCCGATCAGGGCGAAGCCAGCGGCCAACGGAAACAACAACGGCAGCACTGAATAGCCCATCACCACGCGGGCGAGCACGAGGCCCAGCACGGGATAGATCACGCAGAGGATGATGGCGTGGCTCGGCACCGCCTTGAAATCGTCCCAGCCGCGCTTGAGCGCATCGTGCAGATCGGAGAGTTGGATGGTTCGGATCACCGGTCCAGCCGCTTCGGCGGTCTGGCCCATAGTTGGGACATTGCCCTGGTAGAGTGTGGCCATGGTCGCTAGCTCCCTTGCCATGCGGCCGCATCTGGCGCCAGCAACGGCGCAAGTGGCCGCTATTCTGAATTTCGCGATCCCGACCAGACGCGAATTCCGGATGGCGTCGCGAACTGAACATCAACCGTACGCCCATTTGCGAGTCCTGTCCCTCACGCTTGGGTGAGATTCGATGCCGCAGCGCAACCTCGACGATGTCATTCGGTCGTCATTTCGCCGCAGATAAGCTGATGCTGCGTGTTGGTTCGCGGAACTTCGCGGGCGCAACGACGCATCTTGGTCTATAAGGGCCACTCAAGGCCCTTCCACGGGTCCTTTTCGGGGAGCAGACATGAGCATTTTCGGGAAAATTATGGGCGCGATCTTCGGTAGCCATCCAGCTTCCGCCGCGCCCGCAGGCAGCGCACCGTCGGGCAGCGCGCCCGCAGGGGCCGCGCCGGGCGGATCGGCGCCTACGGCGACGGTGGACGTTGCCTCAATCGTCGACGCCGCGGTCGCCGCGCACAAGGGCGAAAAGCTGGAATGGCGCACCTCGATCGTCGACCTCATGAAGGCGCTCGACATCGATTCCAGCCTCGCCGCGCGCAAGGACCTCGCCAAAGAGCTCGGCTACAGCGGCGACACCAACGATTCCGCAAGCATGAACGTCTGGCTGCACAAGCAGGTGATGTCCAAGCTCGCGGCGAATGGCGGCAAGCTGCCGCCGGAGATCAAGCACTGACCGATCGCCCGCTCGCAATCCAAGGGCCCGCGATCGCGCGGGCCCTTCTGCATTCAGGCGACGAGATCCGCATCTTCCGGATGTCTGTCGAGATAGTCGACGACGAAGCCGCAACCGGCGATCACCTTCCTGCCGTCGCGACGGATCAATTCCAGCGCGCCCTTGACCAGCTCGGAGCCGATGCCCCGGCCGCGCAGCGCACGCGGCGTCTCGGTGTGGGTGATGATCACCGCCGACGGCGTCAGCCGGTAATTGGCGAAGGCGATCTCGCTGCCGACATCGAGCTCGAAGCGGCTTCTGTCCTTGTTGTCCCGTACCGATGGCGCCATGCAAAATCCTTCCGACGTACTGCTTGCCTCTGATCTAGGCGCCTGAACCAGCCCTTGCCAAGGTGCGACCAAGAGAGGTTGCCGCAGGGGAGATATCCGGAAAATGCGTGTCCCGCTCAGCCGCCTGGCGCTGCTCGCCGCGCTGATCTCGCCGGCGCCGGCGCCGGCTGCGGCGGCAGGCGGTCCGGCTTGGGAGGCTTGCGTCGAATTGACCAGCACGCCGGACGAGCGGATCAAGGCTTGCTCGACCGTGATCGATACGAAGAGCGAGAGCGGACCCCGGCTCGCCGGCGCCTATTGCAATCGCGGTCATGGCCTCGCGGAGAAGCGCGAGCTCGACGCGGCGCTGTCCGATCTCGACGAGGCGGTCAGGCTCGACCCCGGCTATGCCTGCGCCCACAACAATCGCGGTCGCGTCTACAGTTTCAAGCGCGACTATGATCGCGCCATCGCCGATTACGACCAGGCCATCAAGCTCGATCCGTCGCTGGCGCTGGCCTACGGCAATCGCGGCGAGTCGCGTTTCAACAAGGGCGATCTCGACGGTGCGTTCGCCGACTTTGACGCCGCGATCAAGCGCGATCACAAATACGCCATGGCCTACGCCAATCGCGCACTGGTGTATTACCGCAGGCACGACATGGCGCACGCCATCGCCGACTACACCACGCGGATCAAGCTTGCGCCCGATCTGCTCGCCTATATCGACCGCGGCAACGTCTATCGCGACAGCGAGCAGCTCGATCGGGCTGCCGCCGATTATGGCGAGGCGATCCGTGTTGCGCCGACCGACGCGCGCGGCTGGCGCAATCGTGGCGTGATCCGGCTCTATCAGGGCGACAGCAAGGGCAGCCTTTCCGATTACGACAAGGCGCTGCAATACGATCCCTCCGACGTGTTCTCGTGGAACAATCGCGGGCAGGCCAAGCTGCGGCTCGGCGACAAACAGGGCGCGATTGCCGATTTCAGGAAGGCGCTGGAATTGAAGCCGGGCCTGCCGACAGCGCAGGAGTCATTGCGGAAGCTCGGGGCGTTGTAGCTCCCGGCCGCTTCTCGCGACGACGGGGCTGCACCTCCATCAGGTCCTGAGAGTCCGGATGCTTCAATCGGTCGCCTTGGCGAGCCGGGAATCCTCCGGCTGCCCCTGCGGTCGCAGGCAACCCTGGCAGATGACGAGGGAACGGTTGACCTTGGCGTCCTGTTCCGCCTCGACGCCATCCTGCGCCTGCCACCATTCTTTCGAATAGGGCTGAAGCCCGGCTTGCGACCTGTTGCGCTCGGATCGGGCAGTGCGTGCTGGTTCCGAGGCGGCGCGCGGGTGATTGGGATTTTCGCCGGCGCCGTCCCAGGCATAGCGGGCAGGCCTGAAGGCGGGATCGGCGGCGAGGTGCGCTTGTGGGCCCACGGCGCATCCGGCAAGCGCCAGCGATAACAGGAGGAGGGCGGGCGCTTTGACCATGATGCGGCACTCTGTACGCGAGAACTGAGTGAGGTTGCGCCGATCATGTTTAAAATTCCCTGAATGGTGGGATGGGCTGCGCTGCGCCCGGCAGCCTTGCAGGGGTCTTGGCGATGGCGATAAATGGGCTGCAATGAGCGGGCGGCTCGCGTGCCGTCCGCCGCCGAAGAGGAAGCCCGATGCAGCCCCTGCGCATGTCCCGCCGCGTCATGAATCTCGCTCACATGCTGACCCAGAATGCGCGGCGGCATGGGGCACGTCCCGGTTTCGTCTGGGGTGACCGATCCTGGACCTGGCGCGAGATCGATGCGCAGGTCTCGGCGCTGGCGGCAGCGCTCGCGGCGCGCGGCATCGCCAAGGGCGACCGTATCCTCGTCCATTCGAAGAACGGCGATGAGATGTTCTTCTCGATGTTCGCCGCGTTTCGCCTCGGCGCCGTCTGGGTGCCGACCAATTTCCGCCTGATGCCGGACGAGGTCGCCTATCTCGCGCAGGCTTCCGGCGCGAAGGCTTTTCTGTGCCACATCGATTTTCCCGAGCACGCCGCGGCGGTGAAGGGTGGAGCGCTGGAATTCACCTGGAGCATCGATGGTCGGGCGCCATTTGCCGAGACCTCGGTTGCGCATGCCGTCGCGTCGCGCCCCGGCACGGTGGTCGAGAACGTCGCGGTCGAGCACGACGATCCCTGCTGGTTCTTCTTCACGTCGGGGACCACCGGCCGCTCCAAGGCTGCGGTGCTCACCCACGGTCAGATGGGCTTTGTCGTCACCAATCATCTCGCCGATCTCACCCCCGGCGTCACCGAAGCGGATGCTTCGCTGGTGGTGGCGCCGCTGTCGCATGGCGCTGGCGTGCATCAGCTGGTGCAGACCGCGCGCGGCGTGCGCACGGTGCTGCTGCCGACGGAGAAATTCGACATCGACGAGGCGTTCCGCCTGATCGAGGCGCATCGGGTCAGCAATCTCTTCGTGGTGCCGACCATTCTGAAGATGATGGTCGAGCATCCCGCCGCCGACAAATACGATCATTCCTCGCTGCGCCAGGTGATCTATGCGGGTGCGCCGATGTATCGCGAGGACCAGAAGGCTGCGCTGAGAAAGCTCGGCAAGGTCATCGTGCAATATTTCGGCCTCGGCGAGGTGACCGGCAACATCACCGTGCTGCCGGCGGCGCTGCATGACCCCGAGGACGGGCCGCACGCGAAGATCGGCACCTGTGGCTTCGAGCGTACCGGCATGCAGGTCTCGATCCAGGACGACGAGGGCCGCGAACTCGGCGCCAACCAGAGCGGCGAGATCTGCGTGATCGGCCCCGCGGTGCTTGCCGGCTACTACGACAATCCCGAAGCCAATGCGAAGGCGTTCCGCAACGGCTGGTTCCGCACTGGTGATCTCGGCCACATGGACGAGGAGGGGTTCGTCTACATCACGGGACGAGCCTCCGACATGTACATCTCCGGCGGCTCCAACATCTATCCGCGCGAGATCGAAGAGAAAATATTGACCCATCCTTGCGTCGGCGAGGTCGCGGTGCTCGGCGTGCCCGATGCGACCTGGGGCGAGGTCGGCGTTGCCGTCTGCGTCGCCCGCGAAGGCGCGAAGCCGGTGAGCGAAGCGGAGATGGCGGCGTTCCTGTCGCCCAAGGTGCCGCGCTACAAAATGCCGAAGCGGTTCTTCTTCTGGGAGGCCTTGCCGAAATCCGGCTACGGCAAGATTCCCAAACGGATGGTTCGCGACGAACTCGAGGCGCGCGGGCTGCTCGATCTCGACAAGACACGGGCAAGCTGAGCGAAGGTCATGCGCAGCATCAAGCAACCCGGCGTGCCGGTCGCCGAACGCATCCAATGGGTGGAGGCGAAGGGGCGTCCCTTCTCCTTCACGCTTCAAGCAGGTCTGCCGCTGCTGGAGGCGGCGCGCCGCGGTTTTGCCGCGGAGGGATTTGCCGGCGGCGTGCTCAACTTCGGGCGGGGCGCGCTCGGGCCGTTCGGCTATGTCATGCCGGCGCTGTCGAAGACCAGCGAGAACGCCGCGTTCTATAGCGACACGTTCCGGCCGGGTGGCGTGACGCGCACCAGGCTCGGCAGCATGACGCTGGGCACACGAGATGGCGCGCCGTTCTTTCATTGCCATGGGCTGTGGACGGAGGCCGATGGCCGCGCCAGTGGCGGCCACATGCTGCCGGACCAGACTGACGTCGCTGAGCCGTTCGAGGTCGAGGCCTTCGGTATCGATGGTGCGATGTTCAGCGCCGAGCCCGATCCCGAGACCAATTTCAAGCTGTTCGGGCCGGTGGCGGCTGCGAGCACCGGCGCACGCACGACCAGCCGCGCTTTCGCGCTGCGGCTCCGCCCCAATCAGGATTTTGCCTTCTGCCTCGAAGACTTCTGCCGCGCGCAGGGCATCGCGCGCGCCAGGATCCATGGCGGTGTTGGTTCGACCATCGGCGCCCGATTTACCCATGGCGGCGTGACCGAGCCCTTCGCGACCGAGCTTGCGGTAACAGCCGGCACGATTGCGGCCGGCTCCTTCGGCACGCTCGAAGCCGCACTCGACGTCGCCCTGATCGACTACACCGGCGGCATGGCGGAGGGCCGTCTGATCCGTGGCGACAATCCCGTGCTGATGACCATGGAGCTGGTGCTCGAGGTGTTGGACTAGTCCCGACGAGCGATCATCAGTGGGTGCGTAGCTTGGCAATGGCCAGGTATGTGGAGTCACTGATTCCCGAACCGGAGCCCTGAAAGAGGTTGAGCAGGGGGGATTGACTCTGACCGGTGCTCTGGCCGTTTCTGATGTCATACATGGCGGAGAAACGGTTCAGCAGCTTCGTAACCTTCGCGGGATCGGACAGGTCCTTGATCTTCATGAATCTGTCCACGAACTTGGCCTGCTGGTCGATCGGCATCGCCGCCATCGAGTCAGGCAGATCGAAGGTGGTCCTGAACACCTCCGAAAGAGCCTTGTCGGCAAGGATGTCGTACGCGGACGTGATGTCCCCCGCCTTTCGCTGGAAATAGAGCGCCAGGCGCACGCCGGGATTGGCATCCCCTTGCTGCTGCTCCAGGCTTTGCTCGACATAGTTCGCTTGTGTTTCCCGAAACTGATCCCGCTTCTGCGGACCCATCATCGGAAGACGGGCGACATTGCCTTTACTGTCGAAATTGAACGACGCCACGATTTCCGCAAAGCGAGGATCGTTCTCGGTGTTCGCGAAGCTCTTTGGGTCGTTCAGATCGGAGGCGAAGATCTTCTTGAGAAATTCGGTGCTGACCTTCCTGGGATCCAGACCCTTGGCCAGGAGAATGAAATCGACCATCGGCCTGTTTGCGAGAAGATCGGAAACACTGTCGATGCCGGCGATGGCCTGCTGATATTCCGACGCATCCTTCGTGGCCTGGGCCCGAACTGCGGCCTGCTGTTGGGGCGTTGCCGTGCTTGCGCTCTTCACCGCTCCAATGACGTAGTCCTTCGCGATCTGGAGGACTTCAGCCGAGTCCTGAGCCACCAAGGGGGTCGTCAGATTGCCTTTTGCGTCGAAGTTGAAGGCGCGTGCCAGCTCCAGATATCGGTCGTCCTTGAGGGTATAGACGTAGCTCTTGGGGTCGTTGAGGTCGCTTTCGAGCACAGCCTTGACAGTCGACGGCGAGACGTTTGCGGGATCGAGGCCAGCGGCTCCCAGCGCAAAATTATACACGCCTGGTGTCGATACGAACGTCTGGACTGAATCGATCTTGAGGATGGCAGTTCTGAATTGCCTGATTGCAAAGGCTTCGTTCAACGGGCTTGCCGCCGAATAGACGTCGGACTTGCTGTCGTCGAACTTCTGTTTCGTGATCGCGACATTTGCAGCAGTCTGCGCCGACACACCTGACGGAAGCGACCCGTCGGAGGAAAATTCGAACGCGCCGGCCAGGTCGACGAACCGGCCGATCGTCCCTATCTGGTCGCTGAGGCTGGAAATGCTGCTCGCATATGACTCCAAATGATGCTTTTCGACCAGGATCTGGACGTTCAACTGGGTCACGTTCGCGCCCGGTAGCGATAACTGGGTGGTGTAGTCGGCTATCCTTGAATTGGCCGCGGTGACATCCGATCGGGCTTGAGCAAGATCGGCGTTGAGGCCACTCAATTGAGAGGCGAAGGTGGTGTTGACGTAGCTGTTGGGATCGGATGGATCGCTGCGCAAGACCTGGCTTATCGTGTCGCGCGACCACTTGCTTTGATCGATCCCGTACGCCGAATAGACGTAGTTGCGAAGACGGTCGTTGTTCAGGAGCTGGTCTGCACTGCTGATGTTGCCGATTTCGGCGCTGTAATAATTCGAGTCGCCGGCAAGTGCATCGACCTGGCTCTTCCTGGTCGCCGTGTACAGACCGATCATCTCGTCGGTCTGGTTCTCCGATTGCGCAACCGGCGTTGCACTGCCATTGAAGGAAAACGCGGCGGCGAACTCACGGTAACGCTTGTCGACCAGCTTGTTGACAAAGCTGTTTGCGTCGGAGAGGTCGCTCTCCAGCACCTTTTTCATGAAGGCCTTGGCGTAGGCCATGTCTTCCAGGCCATACGCCTTCGTTGCATAATGATAAAGGCGATAGTCTTTCATGAAGTCATCGACGGACTTTACCTTGCCGATGTGGGCCTTGTAATAGGCGGCCTCTCGCGCCACGTCCTGTTGCTGTTCGACCCGCGTCAGGGACTGCTTGAGATTGCGCGTGATGTAGCTGTAACTGAAATACGTTGATACCATCGCGCACTCCTCGCGGCTGTTGCGGTCCCGGACGTCCGTCAATCATTGCGGGGTCGCGAGGTGGGGGCTGGCTTCATGCCAGGAAACTATCTCAGCTGCGTCTTCCCATGACGATTCTGGTCACATTCTCAGGTTACAATTTGCGTCCAAGTGACGGATACCGGGTTTTGTTGCCGTTTGTTTCTAGCTGTTTCCCAGATGCAGCTTTCGCGAGGCTTTCGTACTTGGCATGTTGCTGTCGCCAGCGCGCCAGATAGAGTTCCACGCTCGTGTCCCGGACAAGCTGCAACGCGTAAGCGTTGCGGCGTAGAGCCGGGATCCAGAAACCGTGCATTTGCCGCTGCGTGGGCCCCGGCTCTGCGGCGCCCCGCCGAAGGGGCGCTGCGCCGCGTCCGGGGCACGCGCGCAAAATCCATCTTCGCATTTCAATCCACAGAGTCCGCGCAGTTTCGCATTCTCGCGGCCTGTGCGGCCCGAGCTTTGCGGAATTCTTTGCCCTCAAAAATGCCGAGGGCGCAGGGAAGACCGGGTGCCGGCTGGCACCCACGGTCCACTGTGCGAAGGTTGCGCTACAAGAGGCTGCACAGCGGCATACAGGTGAAGCCCAACACACGGCCTTCCCTGCGCAGTGGTTTTACGGCTTATATCGTGCTCTCCCCGGGGAGCGATGCACTATTGCCCCCGTCGCCTTGCGGATGACTGATGCTGCGGACCCGGTCGGGCCGCCACATCACCGCAACACTTGGCGCACAGACCCCGGGCGCCAGGACCACACGATTTTGCCGTACGCGGGCTGCACCGGTCGTGTGCGCGACGCCTTCGCTCACGGTTGCCCGCCCTGCAAAGCCCTTCGCGCCGACGCCGCCTGCGTCCACCACGTCCCATCCCGCGTTCGTGACGATCGCGATCCGCCCCTCGGCCGGGTTGGGATGGCTCTCTATATGATAATCCGAAATACGGATAAAGAGAAATATTTTTACGCACCATGATTGACCCTCTGCTTGGGTGTTTTGCCCCGCCGGGCGGCAAGGGGTTGTGGGGCGCGCGGACGGCCGCCGCAACGCGGCCACGAACGGGTCTCCCCCCGGCCGCAAAATGCGCTACCATGATCCCAGCGCGCATCAAGTCGCGCATGATCAATGAGACGCATGAGGAAACGAGATGAGGGTGACGATTGGACGGCGCACGGTCCTGGCCGCGGTGCTGACGGCCGCGGGCGCGGCGGCTCTGACGGCGGCGTTTGGCCCGGTTTTGACGTCGGCCTGGGCCCACGGGCCGACCCGGCAGAAGGTGCGCGAATCCATCGAGATCAACGCCGCTCCGGCCAAGGTGTGGGCCGCAATGGGCAATTTCCAGGACATGAGCTGGCTGCCGCCGGTTACCAAGACCGAGGGCGAGAAGGGCAACGAGATCGGCGCCACGCGGAAGCTGACGCTGACGGGAGGCGCGACCGTCGACGAGGAGCTCTACAAGTTCGACGCCGCCGCCATGAGCTATTCCTACCGGATCACCAATGTGGACGTGAAGGTGCTGCCGGTGACCAATTATTCCTCGACCTTGACGGTGACGCCGAACGGCGACGGCAAGGGTGCGACGCTGGAATGGGCAGGCGCGTTCTACCGCGGCTTTCCCAACAACGATCCGCCGCCGGAGCTGAGCGACGAGGCGGCCAAGACTGCGGTGAGCGGGCTCTACAAGGCCGGCCTCGAGTCGTTGAAGAAGAAGATCGAGAGCGGAAGCTGACGGTGCGGGCGCTGGTCCTGGCGGCGCTCGCCGTCAGCCTTTGCCTGGACGGCATCGCGCACGCCTCCGCTGAGGAGGCGTTCGTCACCAACCAGCTCAGCGACGATCTGATGGTCGTGGACCTCGCCACCGCGCGCAGCGTTGCGACGATCCCGATCGGCGGCAAGCCGGCCGGCGTCGCCGTCAGCGCCGACGGGCGCTTTGCCTATGTGACGAGCCCGGATGCCAAGGCCGTGACGGTGGTGGACGCGGCAACGCGGCAGGTTGCGGGACGGATCGAGGTCGGCGGTGGGCCGCTCGGCATTGCCGTCGCGCCGGATGGCCGCACCGTCTATGTCGCGGACTGGTACGCAGCCGCCGTGCGGGTGATCGACGCGGCGAGCCGCAGCGTCACGGCCAGCATTGCGGTCGGCGCCTCGCCGTCGGGCCTCGCGGTGACGCCGGACGGCAAGCTGCTGCTCTCGGCCGACCGCGACGACGACAGCGTCTCGGTGGTGGACACGGCGACACGCCAGCGCAGGGCGATGATCACGGTCGGCACCCGTCCGTTCGGCGTCACAATCGATGCCGAGGGCAAGCGCGCCTACACCGCCAATGTCGGCTCCGACGATGTCTCGGTGATCGACATCGCAGAGGCGCGCGAGATCGGGCGCGTGCGGGTCGGGATGCGGCCTTATGCGGTGGCGCTGGCTCAGGACCGCGGCTTCGTCACCGACCAGTATAGCGGCACTGTCAGCGTGTTCGATCTGGCGACCTTGAAGCCGATCAAGCGCATCAATGTCGGCGATTATCCCGAAGGCATCGCCGCGACCGCCGACGGCAAGCGGATCATCGTCGCCTGCTGGGAAAGCAATACGCTCGACATCATCGATGCCGCCGAGCTGAAGCTGATCGGCGAGGTCAAGACCGGCGACGGGCCGCGCGCGTTCGGGGCGTTCTTGCGCAGGACGGAGTAGGGGATTGTAGCCTGCATGGAGCGAAGCGGAATGCGGGGACACTTTCCCGGATTGCGCGTTGCTCCATCCGGGCTACGACGCCGGGCGCAATGCGCGCGCAATCTCGTCCATCCGTTCAAACATGTGATCTGGCGCCAGCGCCCGCAGCGCCGCCGGCGCCGCATAGCCCCAGCCCACCGCGCCGCAGGCAATCCCCACGGCCCGCGCCGCTTCGATGTCACGCACCTCGTCGCCGATCGCAACGACCTTGCCCGGCGCCACGCCGGCGCGCCGCATGACCCGTCGAAATTTTGACGGCTTGCCGAACAGCGACGCCGCGCAATCGAAATGGGCGAACAGTGCCGCACAATCGCCGAGCTTCTCGCGCGCATTGGCCTCGCTGTCCGACGTCACCAGCGCGAGCTGCACGCCATTCTCAGTCAGTGTCCGCAGCATGGCTTCGACGCCCGCAAACAGCGAAATCTCCGCCGCCGCCTCCGCCTTCAGCCGCCGCGCATGCCGCGCGATCGCCGGCAGCTTCCACAAGGGCACCTCGAGCCGGTTGAGGATCTCGCGCGATGACGCATGCCGCAGCCCCTCGACATCCTCATCCGCGACGCGGCGGAAGCCGAAGCGGTCGGCGACATCGTTGATGGTGCGCAGAAACCACGGAAAGCTGTCGGCCAGCGTGCCGTCGAGGTCGAAGATGGCGAGGGAGTAGGGCATTGGGGAGCAAGTGCGGGCGGACCCGGCCGATGAGATTCGGGATCAGACGGATTTAATCACACTCGACAGGGCAGTCGCGGACCGCAAGCGTTTACAGGCCCATTCCGCAAAGGCCGTGCGCGCGGCAGAGTCGGTGAAGACGCTTGCTGGGATGAAAAAACCTTGCTTTGTATTGTACCATATTACGACCATGACCTGGGTATCCCCAACTTCCGCAATCGTATCCCAAGACATCCGGCTTTCAACGTTGGGAGTTCTCACGAGGATGGAGAGGTCATCAAAAGTAACACGCCAGGTCATCTGCGCCATGCCGTCTAGCTCATGCAGTTTGTCGAATATCCGGCGTGTGGACCACGTCGTTAAGAAAGCCATGTAGATCTGCCCCAATAGAAAGCAGATTAACAACGCAAATATAGTTGGCGACGTTAGCCAACCTTGATCCACGCCGATCCAGCTAACCGCAATAATTACCCCGGAGACGATGAGCGTGATAATCCAAAAGCCACGCCGATCGACGTGCGCCTTCAGCCTTTGGGTCAGAAGAGTTCTGAAGAATCGATCTTCGTCTATCGAACTGTTGAATTCAAAATGAAAATTGGATTGATCAGTTGCGTTGCTCAAATCTGACTCCCCTGGACGAGGTCAGCAATCTATACCCCGACAGTGAACTTAACCAGAGGTTGTCTCTCATCAGTCAGAGTTCTGCGGCCTGCGAAGAGCGACAAAGACTGCGAGGCGCGCTACTCCGCCGCCTCGCTCGCCGTCCGTCTCCGCTTCGGCTTCCGCGCCTTCGCCAGCACCGGCGCCAGGAACTTGCCCGTATAGCTCCGCGGCGCTTTCGCAATGTCCTCGGGCGGGCCCCAGGCGACGATTTCGCCGCCGCCGTCGCCGCCTTCGGGGCCGAGGTCGATGACCCAGTCGGCGGTCTTGATGACTTCGAGATTGTGCTCGATGACGACGACCGTGTTGCCCTGCGCGACCAGCTCGTGCAGCACCTCAAGCAGCTTCTTGACGTCGTGAAAATGCAGGCCGGTGGTCGGCTCGTCCAGGATGTAGAGCGTGCGGCCGGTAGCGCGCTTGGACAGCTCCTTTGCCAGCTTGACGCGCTGGGCTTCGCCGCCCGACAGGGTCGTGGCCTGCTGGCCGACATGGATGTAGTCGAGGCCGACGCGATGCAGCGTCTGGAACGTCTCGCGCACGCGCGGGACCGCCTTGAAGAACTCGGCGGCTTCCTCGACGGTCATGTCGAGCACATCGGCGATGCTCTTGCCCTTGAACAGCACCTCGAGCGTCTCGCGGTTGTAGCGCTTGCCCTTGCAGACGTCGCAGGTGACGTAGACGTCGGGCAGAAAGTGCATTTCGATCTTGATGACGCCGTCGCCCTGGCAGGCCTCGCAGCGGCCGCCCTTGACGTTGAAGGAGAAGCGGCCGGGCTCGTAGCCGCGCGCTTTCGACTCGGGCAGGCCGGCGAACCATTCGCGGATCGGCGTGAAGGCGCCGGTATAGGTCGCGGGGTTGGAACGTGGCGTGCGGCCGATCGGCGACTGGTCGATGTCGATGATCTTGTCGATGTGCTCGAGGCCCTCGATGCGGTCGTGCGGCGCCGCGCCTTCGCTGGCATTATTCAGCTTGCGGGCGATCGCCTTGTACAGCGTGTCGATCAGCAGCGTCGACTTGCCGCCTCCGGAGACGCCGGTGACGCAGGTGAACAGCCCGAGCGGGATTTCGGCCGTGACGTTCTTGAGATTGTTGCCGCGCGCGTTGACCACCTTGATGGTGCGGCGATGGTTCGGCGGACGCCGCTCCGGCACCTCGACCTCGAGCTCGCCCGTGAGATATTTGCCGGTGAGCGAGTTGGGGTTGCGCATGATCTCGGCGGGCGTGCCTTCGGCGATGATGTTGCCGCCATGCATGCCGGCACCGGGCCCGATGTCGAGCACGTGATCGGCGAGCAGGATCGCGTCCTCGTCGTGCTCGACCACGATCACGGTGTTGCCGAGGTCACGAAGTCTCTTGAGGGTGTCGAGCAGGCGCGCGTTGTCGCGCTGGTGCAAGCCGATCGAGGGCTCGTCGAGCACATAGAGCACGCCTGTTAGCCCCGAGCCGATCTGCGAGGCCAGGCGGATGCGCTGGCTCTCGCCGCCGGAGAGCGTGCCGGAGGAGCGGGAGAGCGTGAGATAGTTGAGGCCGACGTCGAGCAGGAAGGTGAGGCGCTCGCGGATCTCCTTCAGGATGCGGCCGGCGATCTCGTTCTGCTGGGTGTTCAGCGCCTCCGGCACGGTCTCGAACCACGCGCCTGCGCCCTTCACCGACATCTCGGAGATGTCGCCGATATGCTTGCCGCCGATCTTGACGCAGAGCGCCTCGGGCTTGAGCCGAAAGCCGTGGCACCCCTCGCAGGGCACGTCGTGGAAATACTTCGCCAGCTCCTCGCGCGCCCACTCGCTCTCGGTCTCGCGATAGCGGCGGTTGATGTTGGTGATGACGCCCTCGAACGGCTTCTTGGTGTCGTAGGAGCGGACGCCGTCCTCGTAGGAGAACTTGATCTCGTCCTCGCCGGAACCATGGAGGATCGCGTTCTGCGTCTTCTTGGGCAGATCCTTCCATTTGGTGGTCAGCGTGAACTTGTAGTGCTTGCCGAGCGCAGTCAGCGTCTGAATGTAATAGGGCGACGAGGACTTGGCCCAGGGCGCGATCGCGCCCTTGCCGATGGCGAGCTCCTTGTCGGGAATGACGAGGTCTTCGTCGACGTGCTGCTCGACGCCGAGGCCGCCGCAGGCGGGGCAGGCACCATAGGGATTGTTGAACGAGAACAGGCGGGGCTCGATCTCGGGGATGGTGAAGCCGGACACCGGGCAGGCGAACTTTTCCGAGAACAGCATGCGCTCGGGTCCGCTCTTGTCGTGGATCTTTGCGGTCTTCTTTTTCTCTTCCGCGGGTGCTGTCGCAGCCGGCGCATCGGCGAATTCGATGACGGCGAGGCCCTCGGCAAGCTTCAGCGCGGTCTCGAAGCTTTCGGCGAGGCGCTGGCCGATGTCGGCGCGCACCACGATGCGGTCGACGACGACGTCGATGTCATGCGGGAATTTCTTGTCGAGCACAGGGGCTTCCGCGAGCTCGTGGAAGGCGCCGTCGATCTTGACGCGCTGAAAGCCCTTCTTGAGCCATTCGGCGAGCTCTTTGCGGTACTCGCCCTTGCGGCCGCGCACGACGGGCGCGAGCAGATAGAGGCGCGAGCCCTCGGGCAGCGCCAGCACGCGATCGACCATCTGCGAGACGGTCTGGCTCTCGATCGGCAGGCCAGTGGCTGGCGAATAGGGCACGCCGACGCGTGCCCACAGCAGGCGCATGTAGTCGTAGATTTCGGTGACGGTGCCGACGGTGGAGCGCGGGTTCTTCGACGTCGTCTTCTGCTCGATCGAGATCGCCGGCGACAGGCCGTCGATCTGGTCGACGTCGGGCTTCTGCATCATCTCCAGGAACTGGCGAGCATAGGCGGAGAGCGATTCGACGTAGCGGCGCTGGCCCTCGGCGTAGATGGTGTCGAAGGCGAGCGAGGACTTGCCGGAGCCCGACAGCCCCGTGAACACCACCAGCTTGTCGCGGGGAATCTCGACGTCGACGTTCTTGAGGTTGTGCTCGCGCGCGCCACGGATCGTAATTGCGCGCAGGTTTGATCCCACGTTCTGTTGTTGGCGCTTCGCCTTGATCACTTCATCCATCCTGGTGGTCCTCAGGGAATCCAAAAGCGCGCGATCGCGCCAACTCAATAGGCGCGCTTCGCCCGGAACCGGGATCGGCGCCGATGGGTATGTGAGCGAACGTAGGAAGAACGGGGACGGATTTCCAGTGGCGTTTGCGAATCGTCAACGGATTGTTGGCGCGCTGGCGGCAACTGGCAGGAGCAGGGCGGGTGGAACTGCGCAGTAACGTGCCCGGCAAACAAAAAGGCCGGCGCGAGGCCGGCCTTTCGTAACACGATGGCGTCGATAGCGAAGATCAGTACTTCGCGACGATCGGGCCCCCGAAGTGATAGTTCACGCCGACCTGCACGGTGTGGAAGTTGAGCGTGCCGGACGGCAGCGCAGCGCCGAGGCTCGAGAAGTAGTTCTCGCTGCCGAGGCTGCGATAGAGGTACTCGCCCTTGACCGACCACTGCGGAGCGAAGAACGCTTCGACGCCCGCACCGACGGTCCAGCCGGAGTGCCACTTGCTGTCCGAAGCGGTCACGCCGAGCGCGCTGATGCTCAGCTTGTTGTCGATCCAGGCGTAACCACCGGTGCCGTAGAACAGCACCTGGTTGACGGCGTAGCCGATACGGCCGCGCACGGTGCCCATCGCATCGGTCTTCGAGCTGAAGGTGGTGCTCACGACGCCAAATCCGGGGACGGCAACTGGGCCAGTCACAGACGCGTTCACGTCAGCCCAGGCGCCATCGGCCTCGATGCCGAACACGACGTTGCCGGTCTGCCAATTGTAGCCGGCGGTGCCGCCGACGAAGCCGCCCTGCATCCGCGGGCTGTTCGAATCTTCCCAGGCGCCGCCACCGACGACACCGAGGTAGAAGCCGGTCCAGTTGTAGACCGAAGCCATGGCCACCGGGGCCTTGGTGTAGGGGCGCGCCGCGAGATCAGCGGCCGAAGCCGGGGCAGCGAGAGCGAACAAACAGGCCGAAGCCAGCAAAACCTTTTTCATTTTCAACTAATCCCAGTCCCAGTTTCTGATTGTGCCTTCCACGATAGGGAAGGGCATCGGACTCACTTGCCCAACTGAGGCCGTACTTACACCATTGAAGCTGCAAGTTGTGTCACTGGATAGCCACAGCGGCCTGAAAATGGCGCAGTTACTGACCTATGGTCCTCCATGGGACCAGCAACAAAAAAAGGCCGGCACGAGGCCGGCCTTGATTGATGAATGTCAGTTCGATCAGTACTTTGCGATGACCGGACCGCCCCAGCGATAGTTCAAGCGGACGAGTCCCATGTCGACGTCCTGGCCGATCCGGTCACTGCCGAAGACCGCACCCGCGGGCGTTGTGAAGCCGATCGTGCGATTGCCGAGGAAGATGTGGTCGTACTCGAGGCCCAGCGACCAGTTTGGTGCGAAGCCGAACTCCAGACCGGCCCCGACCGTGCCACCCCAGCGAGTTTCACGGGCGGAAGCCAACAGGGTGCCCGCGCCGGGCGTGCCCGCAGCAGCGTAGACGTCGTACTTGTCGCCGACGACGGCGGCGCCGCCCTTCACGTAGAACAGCACGTTATTCCAGGCGTAACCGACTTGCCCGGTGATGAGGCCGAAAGCGTCGATGCGAGAACGGTTGCGATCACCCGTCACCAGAGCGGTGCCAGGGAAGAGGGTGCTCACGTTGTCGCCCCGGAAGTCGGCCCAGTTGCCTTGGCCTTCAAGGCCGAACACCCAATTGGTGGATTGCCACCGATAGCCGATCTGGCCACCGACGGTGCCCCCCGTCGCATTGTGACAGCCTTCGCTGGCCAGAGCACCTGGGACCCCGGTCACCGCGCCGGTCGCATCCAGGAAACTCCAGCAATTGCGGCTCGAGCCCCCGCCGCCGTTGATGCCGATGTAGAAGCCGCTCCAATCGTAGATGGTGGCAATCGCCGGCGCGGGGGCCTTGGTATAGGGACGCGCAGCCAGATCCGCCGCGCTTGCGGGAGCCGACAGGCCCATCGCCACTGCACCTATTGCACCAATAAGAAGCTTATTCATTGCCAGTCTCCCCAGGTTCGTCCGCTTCTTATGTCCCCGAAGCGGCTGATCAGGCGCGAGGGCCCATATGAACTAAGTCCGAGGCAACGGTAACTCTGCGGAGCGGCAGAGTCCGTCTCCGAAATGCAACAAGAACGGGGCAGTGCGAGTACCCATAACCTGCTGAATGTTAAGTTCTTTCTCCCGTTTCAGGGAACCTACAAAGGTTCCAATCTACCCGTGCCTTCCCGCAGCACATCGGCCGATCGATCTCACACCTTCAGTGCTGTCGTTCGCCAAGAACAAATCTGGAACGAGCCGGAGGTCGATGCTATATGTGGGGATAACCGGAGGGGTGACGGACTGATCGGCGTCCGCAAGCGTTCGGCGAGCGTATAGGGTCGCCTCAACAGGCACGGCGGAACGCGGGGAGCGGACCGGCCTTCTTGAATTCAATGGCATTCGGAGCGGAGAGCGGAGATGGCGGGAAGCGTCAACAAGGTCATTCTGGTTGGAAATCTCGGCAAGGATCCTGAAATCCGCCGCACCCAGGACGGGCGTCCGATCGCCAATCTGAGCGTCGCCACCTCGGAGACGTGGCGCGACAAGGCAACCGGCGAGCGCAAGGAAAAGACCGAGTGGCACCGCGTCGTGATCTTCAATGAAGGGCTCTGCAAGGTCGCCGAACAGTATCTGAAGAAGGGCGCCAAGATTTACGTCGAGGGTGCGCTCCAGACCCGCAAATGGACCGACCAGAGCGGTGTCGAAAAGTACTCGACCGAAGTCGTGCTGCAGGGCTTCAACTCGACCCTGACGATGCTGGACGGTCGTAGCGGCGGTGGCGGAGGCGGCAGCTTCGGCGACGAGCCGGGCGGCGATTTCGGCTCCTCCGGTCCGGTCAGCAGCGCGCCGCGGCGCCCCGTTGCCGCTGGCGGCGGTGGCCGCAACAGCGACATGGACGACGATATCCCGTTCTGAGCGACCGCGTTCTGAGAACGCGGCGTCTCGATGCGGAGGCACCGGCCGGATGAGCGGCGCTTCTCATCTTGTGTCAGAAAATCCCACTAATCGGCAGGGCGGGCTCGGGATTTCCGGGCCCGCTTCATGTTTGGGGTGAGCTCGGATTGCGGCTTGGCAAACGCGCTGACGGGGCAAGCCCGTCGCGCGGTTTTCCGCGCGCAACGGGCGATTTTGCAAGGCCGATGCGGGGGCCGTCCGAGACATCGCTCGCAAGGGCTTAAGTTGTTGGAAAAATAGGCGGAAAAAGCGCTTCCCAGAACCCCGCGAGGGTGGTTATCAGAGGCTCGATGCGCTATATGATTCCCAGATAAAACCTCACCGGATTTCCCCTTGGCTGACGACGACGACAAGCCCGGCGACCAGCCGGCGCAACCCTCGGATATTCGCCCCGTCTCCATCTTCGAGGAGATGAAGAAGTCCTATCTCGACTACGCCATGAGTGTGATCGTGGCGCGGGCGCTGCCTGACGCCCGCGACGGTCTGAAGCCGGTGCATCGCCGCATCCTGTACTCGATGAACGAGCAGGGGCACACGCCGGACAAGAAGTACGTCAAGTCCGCCCGCGTGGTCGGTGACGTCATCGGTAAATATCATCCGCATGGCGACCAGTCGATCTACGACGCCATGGTCCGGATGGCGCAGGACTTCTCCATGCGCGTGCCGCTGATCGATGGCCAGGGCAATTTCGGCTCGGTCGACGGCGATCCCCCGGCGGCCTATCGTTACACCGAAGCTCGATTGACGAAGGCGGCGCTGGCTCTGCTGGCCGACATCGACAAGGACACGGTCGATTTCCAGCCGAACTACGACAACAACGAGACCGAACCGTCGGTCTTGCCGGCCAAGTTCCCGAACCTCCTCGTCAACGGCGCCGGCGGCATCGCCGTCGGCATGGCGACCAACATCCCGCCGCACAATCTCGGCGAGGTCATCGACGCCTGCGTCGCGCTGATCGACAACCCCGCGCTCACCATCGACGAGCTCATCAACATCGTGCCGGGGCCGGATTTCCCGACCGGCGGCGTCATTCTCGGACGGCAGGGCATCCGCGCCGCCTATCACCTCGGACGCGGCTCGGTCATGATGCGCGGCAAGGTCGCGATCGAGACCATCCGCAAGGAGCGCGAGGCGATCATCATCACCGAGATTCCCTACCAGGTGAACAAGGCGACGATGGTCGAGCGCATCGCCGAGCTGGTCAAGGAAAAGAAGATCGAGGGGATCGGCGACCTGCGCGATGAATCCGACCGCGACGGCTACCGCGTCGTCATCGAATTGAAGCGCGACGCGGTGCCGGATGTGGTGCTCAATCAGCTCTACAGGTTCACGCCGCTGCAGACGAGCTTCGGCGTCAACATGGTGGCGCTCGACAGCGGCCGTCCGCGGATCATGCATCTGAAGGACCTGCTGGCGATCTTCGTCGACTTCCGCGAGCGCGTCGTCACGCGGCGCACCAAGTTCCTGCTCGCCAAGGCCCGCGATCGCGCCCATATCCTGGTCGGTCTGGCGATCGCGGTCGCCAATATCGACGAGATGATCCGCGTCATCCGGACCTCGCCCGACCCGACCACCGCGCGCGACACCCTGATGTCGCGCGATTGGCCCGCCCGGGACGTCGAGGACATGCTGACGCTGATCGACGATCCGCGCCACCGCATCAGCGAGAACGGCACGATCCGGCTGTCGATGGAGCAGGCGAGGGCCATTCTCGATTTGCGCCTGCAACGCCTCACCGCACTCGGCCGCGACGAAATCCGCGAGGAGCTCGACAAGCTCGCCGGCGAGATCGCCGACTATCTCGACATCCTGCGCTCGCGCGACCGCGTGCTTGAAATCATCAAGTCCGAGCTCGCCGAAGTGAAGGCCGAGTTCGCGACCCCGCGCCGCACCGTCATCATCGAGCAGGAAGGCGAGGTCGAGGACGAGGACCTGATCCAGCGCGAGGACATGGTCGTCACCGTCTCCCACGCCGGTTACGTCAAGCGCGTGCCGCTGTCGGCCTACCGGGCGCAGCGCCGCGGCGGCAAGGGCCGCGCCGGCATGCAGACCCGCGACGAGGATTTCGTCAGCCGGCTGTTCGTGGCGTCCACGCATACGCCGATGCTGTTCTTCTCGTCGCGCGGCCAGGTCTACAAGATCAAGGTCTGGCGCCTGCCGATGGCCGCGCCGAATGCGCGCGGCAAGGCGCTGATCAACATCCTGCCCCTGGAGCAGGGCGAGCGCATCACCACCATCATGCCGCTCCCGGAGGACGAGTCCACTTGGGGCAATCTCGACGTGATGTTCGCCACGACCGGCGGCAACGTCCGGCGCAACAAGCTGTCCGACTTCGTCGACGTCCGCCGCTCCGGCATCATCGCGATGAAGCTCGACGACAACGAAGCGATCGTCGACGTGCAGATCTGCACCGAGCATGACGACGTGCTTTTGACCGGCGCCGGCGGCCAGTGCATCCGCTTCCCCGTCACCGACGTGCGCGTGTTCACCGGGCGCACCTCGATGGGCGTGCGCGGCATTGCGCTTGCCGAGGGCGACAAGGTGATCTCGCTGGCGATCCTGCGCCACGTCGAGACGACGTCCGACGAGCGCTCGGCGTACCTGAAGATGCGTCGTGCGGTCGCCGGCGAAGCTGCGGCCGAGGAGCCGGCGGCGGACGCCGAGGCCGAGGAGACCTCCGGCAGCTTCCAGCTCGCCCAGGAGCGCTACATCGAGATGTCGGCGCAGGAGCAGGTCGTGCTGACCGTCTCCGTCAACGGCTACGGCAAGCGGACCTCGTCCTACGAGTACCGCACCACCGGCCGGGGCGGCAAAGGCATCGTGGCCATGAGCGTCAACAACCGCAACGGCAACCTCGTAGCGTCGTTCCCTGTGGAGGACGCTGATCAAATCATGCTGGTCACCGACAAGGGCCAGCTGATCCGCTGCCCGGTCGAAGGCATCCGCGTCGCCGGCCGCTCGACCCAGGGCGTGATCGTGTTCGACACCGCCGAGGACGAACACGTCGTCTCGGTCGAGCATATTACGGAAGAGGCCGAGAGTGGGAATGGGGCAAATGGGGAGTCGAACGGGGAGTGATGCGTCACCCCTCGTAGCCGGCGGGGGGGGGCGGCCGCCACACGGAGACGCCCGCCGGCGCGCGCCCCCCCGGGGGGCGGGGCGCGCGACCCGGGGGGGGAGCCGCGCCGACCAGGCCGCGGGGCGCG
>NZ_JBVVPT010000001.1:56657-269697 GCF_055811715.1 Bradyrhizobium sp. WSM4872
CTCTGGGGCGCCGCCCGGGTGCTGGGCGGCACCCCCGGTGACCCCGGTGGCGCCCTACGAAAACGCGGGGACTCTCCGCGCGGCGCAAGAAACCCGGATTTCGCTTCACTCCATCCGGGCTACGAACTGCCCTAAATCTCCAGCTCTGTGCCGAACTCCACCACCTGCTTGGTCGGCACGCCGAAGAACGCGGCGGAGCGTTCGGCGTTGCGTTGCAGGAAGGCGAATACGGTTTCGCGCCAGACCCACATGCCCGGCACGTCCTCGCGCGGGATGATGGTTTCGCGGCCGACGTAATAGGTGATGTCGGAGAGGTCGATGCCGGGGAGCTTGCCCTGGCGGCAGGCCAGGGTCAGCCCTTCGTAGATCGTCGGGTTCTGCATGAAGCCGTAATGCAGGACGACGCGGGTAATGCCGGGAATGATCTCGATCACCTCGATGCGGTCTTCGTCGGCGATGTGAGGAAGTTCCTCGATCAGCACGGTGACCAGGACGATGCGCTCGTGCAGCACGTGGTTGTGCTTGACGAACTGGGTCAGCGCCAGCGGCACGCCGCGGGGCGCCGAGGCCAGGAACACGGCGGTCCCGGGGAGTCTGGCGCTGCACTTGTTGACCGCGGTCTCGATCAGATCCTCTTCGGGCTGGCGCAGCTTCGCGCGTGCCGCTTCGACGAGCTTCACGCCGCTTCGCCAGGTCAGCATCAGGAAGGCGACGAGGGCGGCGAGCATCAGTGGAAACCAGCCGCCCTCGAACAGCTTGATCGAATTGGCCGAGAAGAAGATCACGTCGATCACGAAGAAGAATCCGTTCACGGCCACCACGAGCCATGGCGAATAGCCCCACTGGATCGCGACCAGGGCGGCGAGCAGCGTGGTGATCGCCATCAACAGCGACACCGCGATGCCGTAGGCGCCGGCCAGCGCATCCGAGCTGCCGAAGCCCAGGACGGCGCCGAGCGTTGCGGCGGCGAGCAGCCAGTTCACCAATGGCACATAGATCTGGCCGATCGCGTCGCTCGTGGTGTGACGGATCTGCATGCGGGGCAGGAAGCCGAGCTGGATCGACTGCTGCGTCAGCGAGAACACGCCGGAGATGATGGCCTGCGAGGCGATCACGGTTGCGACCGCCGAGAACGCGACCAGCGGATAGTGCAGGGCGTCAGGACAGAGCTGGAAGAACGGATTTTCGATCATGGTGGGATCGGTGATCAGCAGCGCGGCCTGGCCGAAATAGTTCAGCACCAGCGCGGGGAGGCAGATCGCGAACCAGGCCAGCCGGATCGGCAGGCGGCCGAAATGCCCCATGTCGGCATACATGGCTTCGCCGCCGGTCACCGCGAGGAAGGCGGCCCCCAGGATCGCGAAGGAGACATGAAAATCCTGGTGGATCAGGAAGTCGAAAGCATAGAGCGGGCTCAGCGCCGCCAGCACCGCCGGCGCCTTGACGATGCCGTGGATGCCGAGCGCTGCCAGCACGAAGAACCAGGCCAGCATCACCGGCCCGAAGATGCGGCCGATGAAGCCGGTGCCCTGCTTCTGCATCATGAACAGTCCGATCAGGATGACGACGGTCACGGGCACAACCGCCGGCGCGAGCGATGGTGCGTCGACCTTCAGACCTTCGATGGCTGAGAGCACCGAGATCGCCGGCGTGATCGCGCCATCACCGTAGAGCAGGGCGGCGCCGACGAGGCCGACGACCAGCAGATGCGCGCGCCAGGTACCGGGTTGGGCGTTGCGGGCATGCAGCAAGGCCAGCAGGGCGACGATGCCGCCTTCGCCGCGGTTGTCCGCACGCAGAATCAACAGCGCATATTTCAGCGAGATGATCAGCAACAGCGCCCAGAGGATCAGGGAGGCAACGCCCAGAACGGCATCGTTCGTCAATGTGCCGCCGTGGGCGGCAGCCTTGGCGGCTTCCTTCAGGGCATAGAGGGGGCTGGTGCCGATATCGCCATAGACCACCCCGAGGGCGCCCAAGGTCATGGCAAGCGGCAGTGGATCAGGTTGATGGCCGGAGGCGACTGCGGGCGTACTGGACAATGGTAACCCCCCGATGGGTTCGCGCCCGACGGGTCATTCCGGCGGGCGCGAGCATCGGGCAGTCTGCGACGGGACGTCGCAAATATCCATGGGTTATCTTTGCGGTTTATCGTTGGGACTAATCGGGAGGTTTCCTGACGCGAAACTGACAGCCCGCGCTACGGAGTGCGGTTGGCGGTCACGAGGCGGGCCTCGCGGATGTCGGCTTTGGTGCCGGCCTGGCGAAGGCAGGACGCCTCGAAATTCGGCCAGGCCTGCCGCGAGCAGTCCTTGCCGATAGTGCGGATATCGAGCCGGTCGCCCTTGGCGAGCGGTTGCGGCACGCTCGCTTCGACGGTGGGGGCGAAGCCGGGCAGGAGGGTGAGGGCGGCAGCAACACACGCAGAGATGGCGATCGCCGAAAAAGCCTTGATCATGACTGTCCCCTGTGATGCGGCCGCTACGCCCAGTGTGCGGCCCGTCGTTCGTTGGCCGGATTAGTAACCATGGCCAGTTTCCGGACGTCTTCGCGAACGCGGGAAATGGTTTCGTTCGCGCTCCGTTTTGTTTCGTGGCCGCCCTCAGGACGAAACAATTCAGCGCATTCCGACACGGTTTTGCGGAAAAACCGCCAGGGAACCGGACCGGCTTGCCGGGCCGGGCAGGGCGCGGTAGGACGTGGCCATGCCCCGCATTGCCTTCTATCCAGGTTCCTTCGACCCCATCACCAACGGCCATCTGGACGTGGTCCGGCACAGCGTGTCGCTGTGCGACAGGCTCGTTGTCGCGATCGGGGTGCACCCCGGCAAGAAGCCGCTGTTCTCGACCGAGGAGCGGCTCAAGATGCTCCATGACGTCTGCGGGCCGGTGGCGGCCCAGGCCGGCTGCGTGCTCGAAGCCGCGACGTTTGACGATCTGTCGGTGACATCGGCGCGCAAGCACGGTGCGACGATCATGATTCGGGGCCTGCGCGACGGCACCGACCTCGACTACGAGATGCAGCTCGCCGGCATGAACGAGGCCATGGCGCCCGAGGTGCATACGGTCTTCCTGCCGGCTTCTCCCATGGTCCGCCCGATCACCGCCACTTTAGTGCGCCAGATCGCAGCCATGGGCGGGGACGTCTCGGCTTTCGTCCCGCCGCTGGTTGCGGCCCAGCTCAAGGCAAAATTCGCCTGATAACGGCGCGTTTCCTTTCTCATCTCTGATCCGGAGTTATCATGATCCGAATTCTCGCATTTGTTGCCGCGGTTCTGTTCGCGGTGCCGGCCTTCGCGCAAGCCTTGCCGGCCGGCCTCGACAAGGCCAACGCCATCGTCATCGACTCCACCAAGGGCCGCATCGTCATCAAGCTGAGACCGGACCTCGCGCCCCAGCACGCCGAGCGCATCAAGCAGCTCGCGCGCGAGGGCTACTACAACAACGTGCCGTTTCACCGCGTCATGGACGGCTTCATGGCACAGACTGGTGACGGTCAGAACTTCAACGGCACCGGCGGGTCGAAATATCCGAACCTGAAGCAGGAATTCTCCAAGGTGCATTTTGCGCGCGGCATCGTCGGCATGGCCCGGCGCGGCGACAGCGTGGACACCGCCAATTCGCAGTTCTTCATCATGTTCGCCGACGGCGGCAGCCTCGACAACCAGTACACCGTGATCGGCGAGGTCGTGCAGGGCATGGACGTCGTCGACAAGCTCAAGAAGGCGCCTCCCGGATCGAGCGGCGGCACCGTCACCGATCCCGACAAGATGGTGAAGGTGCAGGTCGCTTCCGACATCAAATAGGAGAGACGATGGCGCGCTGCGGTGGCAAGCTCCTGCTGGTTGCCGCGGTGCTGCTGCTCGGCGTTCCCGGCGCAATCGCCGAGGACGCACAGGTCAACACCATCCAGGACATCTTCCGGCATCTGCGCACCTGCTGGAAGCCGCCGCCCGCCGCCAGGGCCCGCCCGATCGACATCACCGTCGTCGTGAGCTTCAACCGGGCCGGAAACATTCTGGGCCATCCGAGGATTACCTATGAATCCGCGGAGGCCTCCGACGAGGACCGACTGCAATACCGGGTCGCGGTGATGGAGGCATTGCAACGCTGCACGCCGATGCCATTTACCGATGCGATGGCCGGCGCCGCTGCGGGGCGTCCATTCGCGATCCAGTTTCGCAACCGCAAATCTTCACCTGACAGGACTTCACCCCCAACCCAAGAGAGACGAGCATGAGCGCCACCGAAAACACCCTGATCCTCGAGACCACGCAGGGCCCCGTCACCATCGAGATGCGGCCTGATCTGGCGCCCGGCCACGTCGCGCGCATCAAGGAACTCGTGCGCGAAGGCTTCTACGACGGCATCGTGTTCCATCGCGTGATCGACGGCTTCATGGCGCAGACCGGCTGCCCGCAGGGCACCGGCACCGGGGGCTCCGGCAAGAAGCTGAAGGCCGAGTTCAACAAGGAGCCGCATGTGCGCGGCACCACCTCGATGGCGCGCGCCGCCAGCCCGGATTCCGGCGACAGCCAGTTCTTTATCGTGTTCGACGACGCCCGCTTCCTCGACAACCAGTACACGGTGTGGGGCAAGGTCACCGAGGGCATGGAGAACGTCGACAAGATCAAGCGCGGCGAGCCCGTGCAGAACCCCGACAAGATCGTCAAGGCGCGGATGGCGGCGGATAAGGAGTAAGCGTTCAACCCTCATCCTGAGGAGCGCGGAACGCGCGTCTCGAAGGATGAAGGCCCCGCTGCTGCAGCTCGGCCTTCATGGTTCGAGACGGCGCTACGCGCCTCCTCACCATGAGGGTCCAACTGTACGGCCCCGAGCACGCGATGCGCACCGACCTCTTCGATTTCCACCTGCCGCCCGAGCGCATCGCGTTGCGCCCGGCGAGCCCGCGCGACTCCGCGAAGATGCTGGTTGTCGATCACGGCACGTTGCGCGACCAAATCGTCGCCGATCTGCCGCAATGGCTGAGGCCGGGCGACCAGCTCGTCGTCAACGACACCAAGGTGATCGCGGCGCAATTGAGCGGCCGTCGCATCGGCCGCGAGACCGAGCCAAAGATCGAGGCAACGCTGATCAAGCGCCTCGACGGCTCGCGCTGGCAGGCGCTCGTGAAGCCTGCCAAAAAACTCACAGCCGGCGACCGCATCCGCTTCGGCAATGAGGGCAAGGTCTGCCTGCTCGGCCATCTCGACGCCGAGGTCGAGGCCAAGGGCGTGGAAGGCGAGGTGACGCTCTCATTTTCGTTTCACGGCCCGACGCTGGATCAAGCCATCGCCGATCTCGGCAGCCCGCCGCTGCCGCCCTACATCGCCTCGAAACGTACGCCTGACGATCGGGATCTCGCCGACTACCAGACCATGTTCGCGGCGAATGAAGGCGCCGTTGCCGCGCCGACAGCCGGCCTGCATTTCACGCCGGCGCTGGAGCAGGCGCTGCACGCGCGTGGCGTCGGCATCAACCGCGTCACGCTGCATGTCGGGGCAGGGACCTTCCTGCCGGTGAAGGTGGACGACACCGAAGGCCACAAGATGCACGCCGAGTGGGGCACGCTCTCGGCCGAGACGGCGGAACGGCTCAACACCGCGCGCAAGAACGGCGGCCGTATCATCGCGGTTGGCACCACGTCGTTGCGCCTGCTCGAGAGCGCAGCCGGCGAGGACGGCACCATTGAGCCGTTCGCCGCCGAGACTTCGATCTTCATCACTCCCGGCTATCGCTTCCGCGCCGTCGATATTCTACTGACCAATTTCCATTTGCCGAAATCGACACTGTTCATGTTGGTGTCGGCGTTCTCCGGGCTGGAGACGATGCAGCAGGCCTATGCACACGCGATCGCGACCGGCTATCGGTTCTATTCGTATGGCGATGCGTGTTTGTTGTTTCGGGCGAGCGGTAGGGTGGGTTAGCGAAGCGTAACCCACCACTGTTTGTCTCCGCGGAAGCGAAAGAGGCGGGTTCGCCAAGCGGACTGCGCTTCGCGCAGCCGCCTGGCTAAGCACCCTACGATACCCGCTACGCCATCTGCCGCTGCGGCAGGAGCTCCGCGATCTGCACCGCGTTGAGTGCAGCGCCCTTGAGCAGCTGATCCGCCGCCACGAACATCGAGATCGAATGCCCGGAGGGGTCGCTGAGGTCCTTGCGGATTCGGCCGACCAGGACGTCGTCCTGACCCGAGGCGTCGATCGGCATCGGAAAGTAGTTCTTGGCTCGGTCGTCGACGATCTTGACGCCGGGCGCTCGCGCCATGATGGCGCGGACCTGGTCCTCGGTGATCGGCTTCTCGCATTCGAAGGTGATGGCCTCGCAATGAGCCCGCAGCACCGGCACGCGCACGCAGGTGACGCCGATCGCGATCTTGTCGTCCTCGAAGATCTTGCGGGTTTCGTTGATGACCTTGGTCTCTTCGTCGTTGTAGCCGGTGTCGGGGTCGATCGCCGTGTTGTGGTTGAAGAGGTTGAAGGCGTAGGGATGCGGCATCACCTTCGGCGTATAAACCTGCCCGTTGAGGTTGGCGCGGGTGGACTCGACCAGCTCGTCCATGGCGGCAGCGCCGGCGCCGGAGGCCGCCTGGTAGGTCGAGATGATTACGCGCTCGATGCGGTTGTTTTGGTGGATCGGCCACAGCGGCACCAGCGCCGTAATGGCGGCGCAGTTCGGGTTGGCGATGATGCCCTTGTGGTCGCGGATGCGGTTCGCGTTGATCTCGGGGATCACCAGCGGCACGTTCGGGTCCATGCGGAAGGCGGAGGAGTTGTCGACGACGACGGCACCCGCCTTGACCGCGATCGGCGCGTACTTCTTGGAGATGCTGCCGCCGGCGGAGAACAGGGCGATGTCGACGCCTTCGAGGGCGCGTTCGGTCAGCTCCTCGATGACGACGTCTTGCCCGCGGAACGACACCGTCTTGCCGGCCGAGCGGGCGCTGGCCAGCGCCTTGAGCTTGCCGACGCGAAAGCCGCGCTTGTCCATGGTGGCGATGAATTCGGCGCCCACCGCACCGGTGACGCCGACAATCGCGACGACGGGATCGTTACTCACTTTGTCCTCCATTGATTTGAGAATTCAGACAACAAAAAAGCCCCGGACCAACGAGGGCGGGGCTTCGGTAGAGTAGATTGCGTTCTAGTCGACGACTACACGCGCACGCCTCCCCGGGCCCCGAAGGCCGTGGTGGTTTTAGTCGTGCGTTTGGTGGTCGCGAACATGGCGGGAGCTTATGCGGGAGAGTTTTGCGCCCGTCAATGGCTTTTCGGCGGAATTGGCGCTACCGCTATTTGGTCCGGGCGCCCGGCGGTTCGAGGATGACCTCCTTGAGGTTGTCGCCACTGATGACGACGATCGCGAAATTCAGCCGGCCGCGTTCGCGCACCAGTCCGCCGCTGATCGCCTTGCCGGAGGCCGCGCGTTCGGCGACGTCCACGGCATCCGCCAGACGGTGCTTGATGGCACCGAGCGCTGCGAGGTTGCTGCGGTCGTCGAGGTCGAGCTCGGCGAGGGGCAGGGCGGCTTCGCCGCCGACGAGCTCGCCGGTCGCGGCATTGATGGTGTGGCGCCAGATCCGGTCGTTGTGCAGTGTCTTCACCCGGTAGACCGGCACGCCGGAGGCTCCGTCGAAACTCACATCCGCCGTGGTGGCACCGGCGTGGCGGGCTTCCGCAATCGCCATGGCCTGGTTGATCGAGATCGACGAGCTGCGGAATCGCTCGATCTCGCGACTGACCGCTTGGCGGTCGACCTCAGTGTCACCATCTGTGTCGCTATGAAGGGCGGTCGGCGTGCCCCCGCTCACGATCGCCCGCGCCGGCGCCGGGAGGAGGAGTGCGGACACGGCGATCGCGAGCAATCCCGAGATCCGTCGTTTGGCTGTCGTCATGCTCGAAACCCTCGGCCAGCGAGTGTGCCGGATGATCGTAAAGAATTTGCGGCCGACCTTGGGCATCGGTCGGCCGCTGAGCGTCGTGACGGGCTATTTCCGCCGCGGCGATCGAGGCGGTGCGGACCTCTTTGGGGCTGGTGAAAAAGCGATCCGCATCGCCCTATAATTAAACCATACCGTATCGTTTTGTTTTGGTCAACGGCGCGGGCGCGGAATCCCGTGGGAAGATCGCAGCCTCACGGAATTGTCAGCGGGATGGGCGCCGCCGCCGCGCGGTCTTGGCGGCGTCCTGAAGGCGGTCCGGAGGGCCAAGCGCACCGGCCAGGAACAGCTTGATGGCAACCCGCATGCGCTTTTCGGCGTCTTTCAGCTCGAGCGTCGTTCCGAACGTCGCCATGCGGTGGGTGTGCCCCACGACGACGTCGAGAAACACCTCGGCTGCGATCGTGGTGTCTTCGATGTCGAGCGCGCGTTGCGCCACCAGATGGTCGAAGAAGCGTGCCGTGGTGGCGACGGCCTTGAGCCAGCCTTCCTCCTTGCCGAGCTTGGCGATGTCGGGGAAGTTGATGGCCTGCGACGTCATCATGCGGCTGAAGGCGACGGCATCGGGACCGCAGGTGAATGTCAGCATCTCGCGCCCGATCTCGACCAGCCGCTGCTCGACCGAGATATCCGAGGCGCTGCCGAGCTGGGTCTCGGCAGCCGCCGATAGCGGTGCAAGCCATCGCGCGATCTCGCGCCGCAGCACGGCGGCGAACAATCCGCGCTTGTCTCCGTAACGGGCATAGACGGTGGGCTTGCTCACCCGCGCGGCTTCCGCGACCGCATCGAGCGAGGTGGCATCGAAGCCGCGATCCAGGAACAGGCGGGTGGCGACCTCGATCAGCCGCTGATCGCGCTCGATCGCGGCGCTTTTCGTCGGCCGGCCGCCGCGCGATTTCGGCACCTCGCGCCGCTGAGCTGCCGGTCTGGTCCTGGTCGCAGTCAATCCCATGCCCAATGATTCCTGCGCGGTCGTGACATCAGTGGTTGCTCTATAACGCGCAGCAGCGGGTGCGTCATGGCTAATCTGGCCGAATGAGCCCCATCGTCAACCGTCTCGGCGCGGCCCCGTTCCTCAGCGAGCGTGTCACGGAAGCGTTGACGTCCAGGCTTGGCCTGACGCCGCCTTCTCGTATCCGTACTGATACAGCGCCCGCATATAGGCGGTGTCGAATCCTTCCGAGGGGGCGGCCGGATAGTCGCGCGCGATGTAGGAGAGATGGAAGCCCAGGCGGTTGCGCCTGGCAAAATCATAGGTCGAGAAGATGATTGAGCGGGTCTGCGACTGGGTGATCGACGACAGGCTGCGTGAGGCGACGTCGATGGTGCTGTTGGAGACGAGCTCGAAATTGCGTTCGATCTTCTTGTTGACGAGGATGTAGATGTCCAGCTTCGCGGGGCCGGGCAGGCGACTGCCCTGGAAAAGCAGGGCTTCCGGCAGCGTCAGCACCGGGGCCGTCACGCCGCCGTCGACATGCATCTCCTGAAACCTGCGGCCCTCGCCTTCGGCGTCGATCATGATCGGCGGAAACACCAGCGGTATGCTGGCGGAGGCCGCCATCACGTCGCGAAACAGCTTGAGCGCCTCGGGTGTGCCGACCGCGGCGATCCTGCCCATGTCCCAGATTGCCGTGCGCTGGGTGTCGAGATCTGTCGTCACCACCAGCAGCCTTCGGCCCTTGGCGTTTTCACGGGCGACCTGCGCCATGATCTCCCGCCCGACATAGCGGGCGACGAGTTCGCGCAGCCGCGTGTTGCCGAACAGACCGGATCCGAACAGCACGCGCATGATGCTGGGATCACTCAACAGGCTCTCGGCGACGCCGCTGGTGTAGACCTCCTTCAGCGTGTCATCATATCGCGAGCCGAGAAACGCGAAAGGTGCGATCAGGCCGCCGGTGCTCACGCCCGAGACGACAGAGAAGCTGGGACGCGTTCTGGCCGCGGTCCAGCCGTTCAGCACGCCGACACCATAGGCGCCATCCGCGCCGCCGCCTGACAGCGCCAGGTAGGACTTGGTCGCGGTGCTGGTGTCCTTCTCGAAGCTGAATTTCGTGATGGGTTCGTCGGCGTAGCGCCGGAGGCCGTCGATATCGAGCACGCGCGACGTGCTGGCTTCGGTGGCCGTATAGGGCGTGCGGGGCAGGGAGGTGCAGGCGCCGAGCGCCAGGCTGCACGTCAGGACCAGGAACCCGAACAGGCGAGCGCCGGTCTGCCTTGTCCAGCCATGCGAACGGGAGGACGGCTCAGTCGAACTTGATGGGAAGGGCATTGTCGGTGGCTGGCGATCACGTGTCTACCGCCGCCGGCAACATCGCCGCGGCATCTCGTCCAACCCCCGAGGTAAAACTACACTGTGTCGTTTTGTTTAACAAGCGCCGACGCGCACAATTCCGTGTCCCAGATGTTGGTGGCCGTTGTCCCAGTCTGATGCATAAGCCGGCCGAAGCATCGCCTGAGCGGGTTGATCGGCCTGCTCCGACACGCAATAAGCACCGTCATGAATCGTCCTGACACCGGCCTGCCCAATCATTTCGAACTGCTCGCCACCGATGGCGCCGCGCGCACCGGGCGCCTGACCACGCCGCACGGCGTGGTGCGCACGCCCGCCTTCATGCCGGTCGGTACCGCCGGCGCGATGAAGGGCATGCACTGGCGCGAGGTGCGCGAGGCCGGTGCCGACATCGTGCTCGGCAACACCTATCATCTGATGCTGCGTCCCGGCGCCGAGCGGATCGCGGCACTTGGCGGCCTGCCGACATTCACCGGCTGGAACGGGCCGATGCTGACGGATTCCGGCGGCTTCCAGGTGATGTCGCTGGCGGATCTGCGCAAAGTCAGCGAGCAGGCCGTGACGTTCCGTTCGCATATCGACGGCGCCAAGGTCGAGCTGTCGCCGGAGCGCTCGATCGAGGTGCAGCGTTTGCTCGGCTCCGACATCGCCATGCAGATGGACGAATGCGTGCGACTGCCGGCCGAGCGCGCCGACATCGATCGCGCGATGCAATTGTCGCTGCGCTGGGCCGAGCGAAGCAAGCGCGCCTTCGAGAGCGCGCCCGACGGTTACATGCTGTTCGGCATCGTGCAGGGCGGCGACATCTCCCAGCTTCGCCATGCCAGCGCGCAAGGCCTCATCGAGATCGGATTCCATGGCTATGCGATTGGCGGCCTCGCCGTCGGTGAGCCGCAGGCCGTGATGCTCGCGATGATCGACGAGACAGCGCCGCTGCTGCCGAAAGAGCGGCCGCGCTATCTGATGGGCGTCGGCACACCCGACGACATCCTCGAGGCGGTCAAGCGCGGCATCGACATGTTCGACTGCGTGATGCCGACGCGCAATGGCCGGCACGGCGTTGCCTTTACACGCTTCGGCCAGGTTAATTTGCGCAACGCGCGCCACGCCGACGATCCCCGTCCGCTCGACGAAGAGAGCTCCTGGCCGTCGGCGCGTAGCTACGCGCGCGCCTATCTGCATCATCTCGTCAAGGCGGGCGAGACGCTGGGTGCGATGCTGCTGTCCGAGATCAATATCGCTTACTACCAGTCCCTGATGCAGGGCATCAGGGACGCGGTCGCACAGGGAACGTTCGAGGAGTTCTATCGGCGTACGCGCGAGGACTGGGCGAGGGGCGACATCGCCCCGCGCTAGGTCAATTCCGCAAGGTTGGATGAAGAGGAAACGTCAGTTGCAGACGATCCGCTGCTTGACGGCGTGCTTGGTCACGAAGCCGTAGCCGCAATTGTCGCAGGTCCAGAGATAGCTGATCAGGTGTTCCGACACATACGCAGAACCTTCGGCGGCGACCATGGAGTCGGCGCAGACGGGACAGGTGGGCAACTCACTGCACCGCGGAGCGCGGTTCGGTGCGACGGTCGACAACATTTCAGCGACTGCTGACATCGTGGTGACCTCCCAGCTTTGAGACCTAAGTCTAACATAAGCAGAATCAGTTGACGAGGTCGCAACACAAATGCGTTGGTTTTCTGATAATTACAGCTCACGTGATTTTGCGATGCAGCGTATTTAACATGTGCCGCAATGTCGCTTGCGTGTCGCCGCAGGCTGTCTCTAACTGCGCAACAGCTGCAACAGAAGCACAATCATCGCCACAGGGAGTTCATCATGGACGCATCGTCCACCACGGGTGCAGCGCACCAACCCGGCCGCGGCCGGATCTATGACTCGATCGTCGATGCTTTTGGCGACACGCCGATCGTGCGCTTGCGCCAGTTGCCGGGTATGCATGGCGTGAACGCGACCATTTTGGCAAAGCTCGAATATTTCAATCCCGCCGCAAGCGTGAAGGATCGCATCGGCGCGGCGATGGTCATCGCGATGGAGAACGCCGGCATCGTCAAGCCCGATACCGTGCTGATCGAACCGACCTCCGGCAATACCGGCATCGCGCTGGCCTTCGTCGCGGCGTCGCGCGGCTACAGGCTCAAGCTGGTCATGCCGGAGTCGATGTCGATCGAACGACGCAAGATGCTGGCCTTTCTGGGCGCTGAGCTGGTGCTGACACCGGCCGCGCAAGGCATGAAGGGCGCGATTGCGACGGCCGAAGAGCTGTTGAAGACGACGCCGAATTCGGTGATGCCGCAGCAGTTCAAGAATCTCGCCAATCCCGAGGTGCACCGCCGCACCACCGCGGAGGAGATCTGGAACGACACCGGCGGTAACATCGACTTCTTCGTCGCCGGCGTCGGCACCGGCGGCACCATCACCGGCGTCGGCCAGGTGCTGAAGCCGCGCAAGCCCTCGCTGCGCGTGGTCGCGGTCGAGCCGGAGGAGAGCCCGGTGCTGTCGGGCGGCCAGCACACGCCGCACAAGATCCAGGGCATCGGTGCGGGCTTCGTGCCTGACATCCTTGACCGCTCGGTGATCGACGAGATCCTGAAGATCAACTCGACGACGGCGATCGAGACCTCGCGGGCGCTGGCGCGGCATGAGGGCATTCCGGGCGGCATCTCCTCGGGCGCGGCGATCGCCGCGGCCCTCGAGATCGGCAAGCGGCCGGAAGCTGCGGGAAAGACCATCCTGGCTATAGTGCCGTCCTTCTCCGAGCGGTATCTTTCGACGGCTCTGTTTGAGGGAATCTAGGACATGGCGGATCAACCACCGAGGCGGCCGCGGACGTTGGGCGACGCCAGGACGGAGGCCGAGGCGGCGTTCAAGAAGGTGACGGCGAAGGTCGCTGCGGCGCCGCCGAAGCAGAACGTGGCGCCGGGGGTCAAGGAGCAGGTCACGCTGCGGATAGACCAGGACGTGCTCGAGCATTTCCAGTCCGGCGGGCCCGGCTGGCAGGATCGCATCAACGAGGCGCTGCGAAAGGCCGCGGGGAAGTAGACGCCAAAGGTTGAGGGACTCGCAACGAAAAAGCCCGGCGCGAGCCGGGCTTTTGTATTTGCGATTGGCCTCGCCTCAGCGGCGGAACATGCCGCCCATCATGCCGCCGACCACACCGCCGACGAAGGCTGCGCCAGCGTCGCCGCCGCCGCGATGCTGGGCCGGTGCGCTCTGCGCCTGGGCCGGGGCACGTCGGGCCGGCTTCGCGCTTTCATCGCTCGCAGTGGCCGGCGCGGAGGCCACGATCTCCGACAGCAGGGCCTTGTGCTGGAGCTTGTTGAGATAGCCCGTCGACGGATAGCCACGTGCCGCCTGCCAGCGCTTGAGCACTGTACGGGTGTCCTCGCTGAACGCGCCGGTGACCTTGGTGTCGAATCCAAGTCCGGTCAGGCGACGCTGCACGTCGCGGCGCTGGCCCTTGTCGAGGCCGATCTGGTCCTCGGTGAGTTGGCTGGCGTCGTCGGTAAAGGTAGCAGGATCGACGCCGGCGTTGAGGTTGCGGGTCGTCGTCGACGGGCCGCTCTTGATCGCGGCGAGCCGCGCCAGTGCCAGCGCCTTGAACTGGCCGTTCGGGTAGGTGGAGAGGTAGGCGTTGAGCTCTTCGGGCTTGTTGCTCTCCTTGACCGAGCGCCAGTATTCGAGCTCGACACCATCCGAATTGCCGCCCGTTGCCGCGGGCACGACGCCAGCAGCCGTCGGTGCCGCATTGGCGACCTGCGTCGTCGGAGCCTGGTTGAGATAGACCGCGCCGATCAAATTGGTGTGGCCCCAGGGGAGCTGCCCCTTGTGGGTCTCCTCATTGACCTGGGCGCGGACCGACGTCATCGCCTGCTGGATCTCGACACCGGGCTTGGTGATGTTGTCGATCAGCGCACGGGTGAACGGGCTATTGTTGCCCTCCTGGCCGTCGAGCGCGGTCTGGCCCGGGCCGGTGGCGAACGCGATCAGCGTGCCTTCGCCGGATTTCATCTCGGCAAGACCGCTCTGTACGTTGACGCTGCGAGTCGCGGAGTTCGACTTGATCTTGGCGGCGAACGGATTGTCGCGGCAGGCGTCGAGGAAGACCAGCTTGACCTTGGCGTCGCCCATGGTCTGCTCTAGCGTCAGATCGATGTTGATGGCGGCACCGAGCTTGACGTCCATCTCCGATTTGATGTCGGCGTCGACAGGCAGAAGATAGTTGGAGCCGCCGACCGCGATGCCGTGACCGGCATAATAGAACACTGCGACATCGGAGCCCTGCGCCTTGCGGCCGAAGTCGAGCAGCTTCTCCGTCATCTGGTCGCGCGAGAGGTTCGAACCTTCGATCACCTCGAAGCCGACATTGCGCAGCGTTGCCGCCATCGCCTTGGCGTCGATCGGCGGGTTCGGCAATTGTGCGACGTTCTTGTAGGTGCCGTTGCCGACGACGAAAGCAACACGGCGGTCGGCCTTCGCGGCACTGACCGACAGTGCCATGCACATCAGCGACGCGAGGAGGGTGAGAGTGCGCATCTGGAATCCCCAACAGAATCGAAATTGGCAGGCAGCAACAAATTGGCAACGAACTTACACGAAGAGCCCGATTTGGCCACCAAGACTTGGCGCCACCAAAACGGCAGTTCGTCGCGTTCAACCCGCTGCTGTGTGGCAGAATGTGCACGATGGAGTCCCTCTCCAGCGTGATCCAAATCACACGGCCACTTGGTTTTGTCGCGCGAGGCGGCGCGAGGTTCAGCGCGCGCGGGCGGGAAACGGCGAAGCCGGCTTTAGATTCAGGAGATTGCCGAACAGGATCAGCGCGGCGCCGACCAGCGTCCAGGTGTCAAGCCGCTCCGAATACAGCAGCCAGCCAGCGGTCGCGGTCAATGGAACCCGCAGGAAGTCCATGGGAACAACGATGGTCGCATCCGCATAGCGCATCGCGCTGGCGAGGCAGTAGTGCGAAAACGTGCCGCAGACGCCGATCACGCCGACCCATGCCCAGACATAGGCGGAGGGCCACGTCCAGACGAACAACGTCGGAATCAAGCCCGCGACCGATTGCACCACCAGCATCCAGAACAGGATCGATAGCGCACTTTCGGTACGGGTCAGCGATTTGACCAGCACCATGGACACGCCAAAGCCCATCGCGGCGCCGAGCGCAATGAGCTGACCGGGATTGATCTCGCCGGTGGCGGGTCGGACGATGACGATCACACCGAAAAGGCCAAGCGCGATGGCGGCGATCTTCCACGACGTCATGCGCTCAGAGAGGAGGCTCGCTGCGAGCAGCGCCGTCCAGATTGGCATGGTGAACTCGATAGCCACCACTTGGCCGATCGGGATCAGCGTCAGCGCGAAGAACCAGCCGAGCTGCGCAACATAGTGCACCAAATTGCGCCCGATGTGCTGCGGCAGGCGCGATGTCCTGAGCACCTTGAAGCCGCCGGCCCGATAGATGATCGGCGAAAGCAACAGGAAGCCTAGCAGCGAACGCACTTCCATGATCTGAAATACGTTCAGCTCGCGCGTGGTCTCGCGCCCGGCGACCGCCATGACCAGCATCAGCGACAGCCAGCCCGCCATCCACAGGGCAGCCATCGTTTTGGACGGTGTGGTGTTCATCGGCGCGGGTGTGGGAGGCGAGGGTCCTGAGGGAGGGCCGGTATCGGCGACATCGTCGCCGTTTGCAACGGCCAAATCTGCCGGTGCAGCGATGCATGGCGGCGTGCTAAGGCATCACCGAACAACGAGAAAAATCGGGAGATCTTCGCTTATGGACATCTTGCAGCCGGCCGAGTGGAAAAAACCGCGCGGCTTTTCCCATGGTGTCGTGGTCGAGGGGCCGGGCCGCTGGGTGGTGCTGGCCGGCCAGACCGGCAGCGACGAGACCGGCAATTACGCGCCTGACATGGCAGCGCAGGTCGGGACCGCGCTGAAGCGGATCATCAAGCTGCTGGGCGAGGCCGGCGCCGGCCCCGAGCATATCGTCCGCCTGACCTGGTACCTGACCAGCCGAAGCGAATATGAGGCAGCCGGGGCCGGCATCGGCGCGGCCTGGAAGGAAACGCTGGGGCGCAATTTCCCGCCCTCGACCTTGCTCTACATCGGCGGCCTCGTGGACGACCGGGCCAAGGTCGAGATCGAGGTCACGGCGTTCGTGCCGGGCACATAAAAAATCGACCCGGCGAGATCGCCGGGTCGATTGTCAATCTACTCGTATCGGGCTAGCGCGACAGCGAGATGTTGGCGCCGCGGAACTGGCTGTCGGCGCGCATCGTGACGTTCTGCTTATTGCCGGACGTCTTCAGCGAGATGTTGGCGTTGAAGCCGGCGGTGGAGGCGAGCAGCTCATAGTTTCCGCCGGCGCCGCGACCTGAAAGGGAGCCGCTGATATTGCGGCTGGCCTCGGACCAGCTGCCTGCGATGGCGCTGCCTTCAGCCTTGACGTTGGCGCCGAGGTTGAACTTGTAGGCGTCGCTGGCGCAGGTCAGAGACAACTCCATAGTCGGTCCGATCGGAGCGTATTTGGCCCGGCAGCGGATCCGCTCGGTCGAGCCGTCATCCAGGGTCACCGTTCCTGAGCCGCTCCAGCTGCCGGCCAGCGGGGCGAACGGACCGGACTGGGCCTTGCTCTCGGAATTGGCAATTCCGGCCGCAAACATAACGGCGGCCGCGAGACCGCTGGTCAAGATTTTTCTATTGGCGCGATGCTTCCCATCGCCCGCTGCACGGTATGCCTGCAGATGCTCCATTCCACTTCCCCGATCCGGCGTTGCCGCTGAGTTGACCGTTGGCATATGCACCATTGATCGAAACTTTCACAAGACCCTCCCGGCCGATGGTGCCGGAAACGTTAGCGCCGGGGGCGGTGATCTTGCCGTCGGCAACCGTCAGCAAGGAGCTTGCGGTCGGCTCGCAGGAACCGCTCTTGGTGACGATGGTGACCTGCCAGTTGCCATCATAGGGAGTCTGGGCGAAAGCGGGCGCGGCGAGGGAGATAACTGAAGCGGCACAGAACGCCGCAATGCGAGCAAAACGCATAAAATCCGTCCTTGAATTTGTCTGATATGCTGACCCTTATTCGGGCCAAATGTGACGGAAATTTGGTGCGGTGCCAAATCGAAAATTGTTCCTGTGGGAACAATGGTTTATTTGGGTTTCCGGCTGCAATTTTCGAAGCAGAATCAACGCCCCTTCACGTTAAGGGTAAACGTCGGGACAGCGACTCAGGAAACGGGCTCAGGAAAGGGGATCAGGAAAGGGGCTTTAGGAAAGACTTGGCGCCGAGGTCGCGAACTGCTCGTCCTGAGTCTTGGACGGCAGCGCCTTGTGGACCTTGGCATAGTCGATCACGTCGGCCAGCAATTTGAGCCCGAGCGGGGCCAGCGCGCGCTCCCACAGCTCCCGGGCCGTCTCGCCCTTCTTGACGAAGCACCACTCCTGGGCGGCGATGGCGCCGGCGTCCATGCGGTCGGCGAGGTGATAGATCGTGCCGCCCGCGATCGGATCGCCTTCCTTGATGGTCCATTCCACGGCCGCCTTGCCGCGGTGGCGCGGCAGCAGCGAGGGATGATAGCCGATCCCGCCCAGCTTCGCTGCCTCGAGCGCGTCCTTGCCGATCCGGGCGTGGCTGTGCGCGGTGACGATCAGATCGGTGTCAGGGGCGATCTCGGAGGCGACCACCAGCTTGGGATTGGCCTGGACCACGACGTCGATGCCTGCCGCCTTGGCGGTTGCGGCGAGACGATCCTCGGCGTCGGCCACCACGACCCGCACGATCGAGACACTGTGCTCCCGGAGCATGTTCAGGGTGGTCACGCCGAAATGGCGGGAGCCGACGAGGGTAATGCGCATGGGTGTCCGATCCGTCTCGCAACTGCGTCATCTCCCGATAACACGTCCGGACGTCCTGTCACCACCCGCGCCGGGTTTGCGCCGGTTATCAACAATGCGCCGGGCGAGGGTGCGATGAATTCCGCGATTGCGGCGCCGGCCGGTCCGGTGCTTCCATGCGCGCATGGCATCGGCTCGGAGCGAACGCATGCGGAGCGCGTGGTTTGTCCTTCTCGCGGCCCTGGTCGCAACCACTCCGGCGTACGCCGGCGGACCACCCTATCCGGCGGTTCCGCCCGAGGTTGGGGTGGCACCGTTCATCGGCCCGACCTGGGACACCTATCGCTGCGCGGAAGGGCCGGTCATCAATTTCTATCACGGCGCCTATTACGGCGAGGAGCCGCCGGCACTCTATCGGGGCTACGTGTACCGGCCGCATTACCGCTACAGCGCCTACCGCAGGCTGCCGCGCAAATATTTCTGCGCCACAGACTAGCCGTGCCACGCCGCCACGGTCGGGCGTCGATTAGAGATAGGCCTGTTCCTGTGTTTCGTTTTTAACACAGAGATCCAGGATTTGCCGTTAGAACGTGGATCCACCGGGGCTGGCGACATTTCAACCCGCATTCGTTTTCGAACCCGGATTTGGCCGCTGGCGTAATTGCCAGCGGCTTTTTCGTGTTCGGCCATCACGAAATCATCTGACGGTAACATGATCTCAACCAGCTTGGCGTATCGACGAATCCGTCGCGGATTTGTATTGCGTACCGCGACACCGAGATCGTCCCGCCGGCGTGGGTGCGCCGTGCGGGCTTTTTCGCCGGGACCGATTTCATGCCGAGCGCGATTGAGCAGATCGTCGACGTCTATGTCCGACTGAAGAACCGGCGCGGCCTCGACGAGCTGATGATGCACAGACAGCGGCTTGCGGTCGATCTGAAGAGCAGGTCCGGCTACGACTTCAGCCTGCCGATCGGCCAGATCGACGACGAGATCGCGATCATCGAAGCCGGCCTCAGCCGGCTCAAGGCGGGCGATACCGCCGCGACGGACGACGGCCGGCCAGTTTGACGCTCAGTCGCGCCGGCCGCCGTCGATGACGGTGAACAACGGCCGTGCCGAGGTCGGCTCGACCAGCAATTCCTCAACCAGCGCGGTCGCCGCATCGACATATTTGCGCGTCGGCTTGTCGAGGGGGCGCGTGGCCTCGTCGTCGAGCGCGACCTTTGCGGCCTCGACCAGCTTGCGCATTCGCGCGGCGTGGTCATCGCCCGCCGTCAGCGTCGCGCGGGCCAGCGAGCGCAGCACGAACAGCTCGCCCTCGAGGCGGAGCAGACGGTCGTTGAGCCTGGTGAGGACGGCGTTGAGGTCGGCCATGGCGCGCGTTCGTTTTCGGAAGATCCATCCTGCTCTAGCGGCGATCGGTGAACGGAGTCCAAACGACATCGGCGCAATTGGGGCGATCTCCGCTCAAGGTGCGCTCCGCGCCAGATAGTCGCGCGCGAAGGCGAGATACCAATCGAGGCAGGCGGGATTGGCCATCGCCTCCCGGTTGATGACCTTCTCGACGGGCTGGCCGAGCAGCAGCTTCTTGATCGGCAGCTCCTGCTTCTTACCCGAGAGCGTGCGCGGAATCTCGGCGACCGCAAAAATCTCGTTGGGCAGGAAGCGGCGCGAAAGGCCTGCCTCGATCGCCTTGTTGATCCTGGCCCGCATCGCCTCGTCGAGCGCGACGCCTTCACGCAGCACCACGAACAGCGGCATGTAGCTGTCACGGCCGAGATATTCGAGATCGACGACGAGGGAATCCAGCACCTCGGGCAAGGCCTCGATCGCGGAATAGAGTTCGCTGGTGCCCATGCGCAGGCCATGCCGGTTGATGGTGGCATCGCTGCGGCCATAGATGATGCAGGAGCCGTCCGGGTCGACTTTGAGCCAGTCGCCGTGCCGCCACACGGGCCCGCGGCCGCTGCCGTCGAAATTGTCCGGATAGGTCTCGAAATAGCTCGCGCGATAGCGCGCATCGCCCTTGTCGTTCCAGAAATAGAGCGGCATCGACGGCATCGGCTCGGTGCAGACGAGCTCGCCGACCTCGCCGATGACGGCGCGGCCCTGTTCGTCGAAGGCTTCCACGGCAGCACCCAGCAGACGGCACTGCATCGCACCCGGCGTCTGCGGCAGTTCGCGATTGCCGCCAATGAAGGCGCCGGCGAAATCCGTGCCGCCGGAGATGTTGGCCCACCAGATATCGGCCTGCGCCTTGCTGCCATTGGCCTTCGCGAGCGCCGCGAAGCGGTCGTTGAACCAGGCTTGCGTGTCGGCGCTCAATGGAGAGCCGGTCGAGCCGAGACAACGCAATCGCGAGAGATCGCCGGCGGCGAGGTCAACCTCGGCCTTGGCGCAGTTGGCGAAGAACGCCGCGCCCGCGCCGAAGAAGGTCGCTTTGGATTGCGCGACGAAGCGCCACAGCGTGGTCCAGTCCGGCTTGTCCCTGGCGCCGCCGGGACTGCCGTCGAAAATGCAGCAGGTGGTGCCGCTGAGCAGGCCGCCGACTTGCGAGTTCCACATGATCCAGCCGGTCGAGGAGTACCAGTGATAGCGCTCGCCGAACGAGTTCTCGTGGTAGGAGCAGCCGAGATCGTTGTGCAATCCCAGCAGCGCCAGCACCACGATGACGATGCCGCCATGGCCGTGCACGATCGGCTTCGGCAGGCCGGTGGTGCCGCTGGAATAGACGATCCAGAGCGGATGATCGAACGGCAGCCACGCGGGCTCGAACGCGTCGATCTCCGCGCCCGTCGTTGCGACAATGTCGGAGAGCAGGGCGTCCGCCGCTGCGGGCGCGGCCTCGCCGTGCAGGATGACGTGCTCGACCGTCGGCAGCGATCGCTGCAACTCGGCGAGGACGTCTTTGCGATCGTGCCGGCGGCCGGCATAGGTGACGGCGTCGCAGGCGATCAGCACTTTGGGTTCGATCTGCTTGAATCGGTCGATCACGGCTGGCGCGGCCATGTCGGGCGCGCACACGCTCCAGACCGCGCCGATGCTGGCGCTCGCCAGGAATGCGATGATGGTCTCGGGGATGTTGGGCAGATAGGCGGCGACGCGGTCGCCGGGCTTGATGCCTTTTTCTTTGAGATGCAGTGCGAGGGCAGCGGCCTTGCGCCGCAGCTCCGGCCAGCTCGTCTCGCAAAGCTTGCCGTCCTCGCCACAGCTGACGATCGCGGGCAGGCCGGCGGCATCCGCCGCGTCAACATGGCGAAATACCTGCCGGGCATAGTTGACCTGGGCGCCGGGAAACCAGACCGCGCCGGGCATCTTGCGCTCGGTGATCACGGCCGCAAACGGCGTTGGCGATTGCAGATCGTAATAGTCCCAGATGCTACGCCAAAAGCCGTCGAGATCGCGCACCGACCATTGCCGCATGTCCTCGTAGCTGGCGAAGGTGAGGCCGCGCTGCTCGGCGAGCCAGGTGCGGTAAAGGGCGATCTGCGGAACGAAAGCTGCGGTCATTGCGTGTCGGCTTCAGTTGCGGGGCGGCGAGTTTAACCGGCGCCGCAGAGGAGCAGAAGCCGCAGTTTGGGCAGGCCGCTTTGACGGGAGTAGCTGGTCTGGGTCCGCTGGAAGCAGCCTACCAACCGGCCCCGGCCCAGCGCCGTCCGAACACGGGTGGCTTGGTCTTCACCGCTTCCCAGCCGAAGAAATGGTGCTTGCCGGACCATGTGTGCACCACGCCGCTGCAGATGCTGCACTTGAAGCTGCCGGAATGGGCTTCGGCGTGCTCCTCCCGTGTCGCGGTGTAGTTCATGCTGCAACCCGCGCAGGTGAATTCTTCGATCGTCCAGATGGTATTGGCCATTGCACCGAAAGTGTTTTGGGGGACCTCGGTGGAAGCCTAGGTGCGCGCCTTTGCAACGGCGTAAACCGGTCGGCCGAAATCCGGTTAACCGTCGTTAATGCTCCGCATGTCCCGGTCGATGCGCATCTGCACGCGCCTGATGGCGAGCAACGGCAGCCTGCCTTGCACGCGCCCGCAGCGGGCCCTGTCGCCGACGGCATAGGCGTAGCGCCAATAGCCCGGTGCGGCGTTTGGCTTCAGCGAAAAGTGGACGCCGCGGTGAATGCCTGCGTGGGTGACGGGCTCTCTGGGGCGGCGTGCCATCGTCTCGGAATGCACAATGGCCCGATGTGTTCCTAATCGCCGGTTCGGGCCGGCCCGGTCGTCTTGACGCCGGGTGCGCGGCTGGCAATAACGCTGGGCCGCGCAAGTGCCGGAACCCGCGTCAATGCCGCAAGGAAAGCCGTGCCCGTGAAAAGTCTGCGTCAGCTCCTGACGGGCGAGGACATCATCCAGCTCGTGATCCGCGTCGGCCTGCTCGGCCTGCTGATCATCTGGACCTTCCTGATCATCCGCCCCTTCGTGCCGATCCTTGCCTGGAGCGGCGTGCTCGCGGTCGCGTTCTACCCGGCCTTCAGCTGGGTCGCGAAGATTCTGGGCGGCCGGCCCAAGACCGCAGCGGCGATCCTGACCCTGATCACGCTCGGCGTCGTCATCGGTCCTGCGACCTGGCTCGGTATCAGCGCAGTGGACGGCGTGCGCGAGCTGGCGCACCAGCTCGGCACCGGCGACCTCGCGCTTCAGTCGGCGCCGGAGCAGCTCAAGTCGTGGCCGCTCGTCGGCCCCTGGCTATTCGACCTCTGGGAGCAGGCCTACAACAACATCCGCGCAGTGCTGCGCGAGGTGGCGCCTTATCTCCAGCCGCTGGCGGGACCGCTATTGTCGCTCGCGGGCGACGCCGGCGTCGGCACGCTCCAGTTCCTGGTCTCGGTGTTCGTGGCCGGCTTCCTGTTTCCGCACGGGCCGAGGCTGGTCGCGGCCGGCCGCGGCTTCCTGTTTCGCATCGTGCCCGAACAGAGTGAGCATTTCCTGGGGCTCGCAGGCGCGACCATCCGCGCCGTGGCGCAAGGCGTGATCGGCGTCGCGATCGTGCAGGCACTGCTCGCCGGCATCGGCTTCAAGCTTGCCGCGGTGCCGAGCGCAGGCCTGCTCGCCTTCATCGTGCTGCTGCTCTCGATCGTGCAGATCGGCGCCTTCCTGGTGCTGCTGCCGGTGATCATCTGGATCTGGACCGCCAAGGACGTCACCACTGCGCTGCTGCTCACCGTGTTTCTCGTCGTCGTCGGCTTCCTCGACACCATGTTGAAGCCGCTGGTGATGGGACGCGGCCTGACCACGCCGACCATCGTCATCTTCGTCGGCGTGATCGGCGGCACGCTCGCCCACGGCATCGTCGGCCTGTTCATCGGCCCGATCATCCTGTCGGTGGCCTGGGAAATGATGATGGCCTGGATCAGGACGGAGGACCGGGCCGAGGCGGGATCGAGGGCGGGGACAGCGGCGGGCGAGGGTTGATCTGGCTCCCTCGAACGGCGGGATCTGCCTGCCGGGTTCGATCAGACCTGGCGGCCTTCCCCATGTGATCAAGGTCCACGGAACTTGTCTATCCGACTAGACAAGTTACCATGGGCTCGATTCTTTTTTCGATTACGGCGGACATGGCGAAGTCTTCCAAACTGGTTGCCGCCAAGCGCGGCAAGGTCTTGTTGGTCAGACGCCGGTCGGACGGCCTGTGGATGTTCCCGGGCGGCCGCAAGCGTGCGCGCGAGTCCGACAAGGACTGCCTGCGGCGGGAAATCAAGGAAGAGCTGCCCAAGCTGAAGCTCGGCCGGATCAGCCTCTGGAAGGAAGTGACGGCCAGGAACAAGCGCTCCGGCCGCAAGATGAGCGACGCGATCTTCATCGCCAAGGGCGCCAAGGGCAGGCTCGCGATCGGCGACAAGAACGAGATCGACCGCGCCGTCTGGCAGAAGCCGCGCGGCATCCGCCTGACGCCGACCTCACGCTATATCCGCGACCGCCTGTTTCCGCGGAAGCGCGGGTGAGCTAGTCCTCCTCGGCTTCCGACGACGCGTGCTGTATCCGTCCGGTGTGGGCCCGCGAAGAATTGGCGCGCGCTTGCGGCGCGGACACCCTGGCCATTTCGGTTTCGCGCTGCTCCTTGCGAGCCTTGCGCGCGCGCTTCATGGCCTCCTTGACCTGAGGGTTCGGCGAATCCTCGGCGAAGAACAGCACCACCTCGCAGCTCGGACATTGCCTGGAATAGCCGTCCTGCAACCGTCCCGCGCGGTCGCGGAACACGGTCTTGCAGCGCGTGCACTGAATCTGGACGAAACTCATGCGCGGTCGATCGACGATGACTGATGGAAATGGATCGTCAGGTGATCCCAAATGTCTGAAGAAAGCCTGAACGGGTCGGCGAGTTCAAGCCGCTCCATCAGCCGCTATTGCTTGGCCGCTATCGTGTCCAGGCAATGGTTGAGATAGACGGTGCGATCCCTGGGCAGCACCTTCTCGAGATCCGCCTTCAGCGCGCATTCGCGCTGCCGCATCTGCTCGGCCCGCCGCTTCTCGGCCGCCTCGCGATATTCGGGAGCAACCTTGTTGGGATCGACGAGGGCCTGCGAGCGGGCGGGAGCCGTCACGGCGAGTGCAATGGCGGTGATGATAATGAACTGTTTCAAATGAGCCTCCGTTAAAAGGCTCATTCTAGCGCTCGGGCGGCAAGGGCTCAAACGGCAAATTCGCCGAGACACCCGGCAGCGCAGCTGTCCGCGGAAAGTCGCCGGCACCTGGCAGAGTTGATTTCAACTACCTGAAGTTGGGACGAGGGGAGGCGCTCACTTCGGGACGTGGTCGATCTTGTGGCCGAGATGCCCGGTGTCGTGATCGCGACGCAGCTGGCTCAGCGAGGTCTCGTTCAGCTGATGCAAGACCTCGCTGAGTTCAGTCGTATCCGGATAACCGGCGGCAAAACCCTTACCGTAGATCTTGCGCAACGTACCGACCAGCGTGTTGCCGTGCTTCTTGCTGATCGCGCCATCCTTGTCGCGGTGGCGGTGATCCAGGCCCGTGTCCTTCATGGCTTTCTCCCTGAGCGGCGTCTGCGCGCCTGGAGAGAGCGTGCTCCCAAACAAGTTGATTGGCAACGGCACGGCGCCGCCGTTGAGCATCGTCAAGGTGTGGAAAGATCGAAGTCTGTGTGAAGCGGTTCACAAGCGGTTGTCGAGATCGCTGCTACGAAGGCTTCATTGCTTGACCAATTGATATTTTGAAAACGCCCCAGCGCTCCACCAGGCGCTGGGGTTTTCACGTCCGAGTCACAGCCACGGCCAGAGCGCGCGACGCGCGATCGGATGGGCGGGTGGTTTCCGAATGCTGCCGAAAGGCGGGCGACTACGCGGCTTGCTCCTCGAACGAGGTGTAGACCTGGCCACCTGGACCAATCACCTGAACGCCCCAGCATCCGTCGGCGATGAGCTCCTTGGCCTTCTTGAGGGCGGCGGTGAGTGACAGCCGCTTGAGGCTGACGATTCCTGCCGTGTCGAAACCGCTGATTTCAAACATGCCGCTCCTCCCTGTTTTGTCGAATCCTACACTTTTTGAGCGGGTTGTCTCGCGGCTTTTGGGACTGGGATACAAAACCGCGAAAACAACCCCATGCACAGTAGCTAAGTCCTGCTGGCGCAACGCTTTCTTTTTGGCGCACGGCGGTCTTGCATCCGGTTGAGACGCCGGTTGACGCGTCGGGCAAAACAGGGGTAGTCTGCCAAATTCGGAAAATCCGCTTCCGGCCTTGGCGACGTCCCGGGATCGGGAGGAGCTCTTGTACGGCATGCGAGTCATGTCCGTCGCACGGACCCCGTAGTCGGCCGGGGTGGCGGGGTCTGCGGAAGGCCGCGGCCGCTAACGTGGAATTAAGCTGAAAAGCCCACAATTTTAGACAGTTGTAGATGGGTGCTGCGTAAGGGAGCCGTCGCGAGGACGTTCCGGCGACGGCTTCCTATTGCTCTCATTTGGGGTCAATGCCATGACCGCGACTTTCGAAACCCAAGGCCTTGTCGAACAGCTCGACCCTGCAGCACTGGCTGCGGCCATCGCGGCCGACGAACCCGCAAGCTCGGACGCTCCAGAACCGGTCAAGCGGTCCAGCCGGACGTCGGTCATGGCACTGTCGGTATGTGCCCTGGCCATCAACGGCGCGGCGGCGATCTACACATGGCCCTCGGGCGTGCCATCGCTGAATCTGAGCAGCCTGGCTGATCTGCTACCGCGGCAAGAGGCTTCAGCGCCAAAGCCGGATCCGGTTGTCGCTGCCTTGAAGGATATTCAGTCGACCCAGCAGCAACACACGGCTTCGCTGCAGGAGAGCAACCAGGCACTGCAGCAAAACGCGGCTGTGCTGCAGGCGGATTCGATGGTGCTGCTTTCGCTGCGACAGAGCATCACGGACGAACGGGTCGATGTGAAGAAGGTATCTTCCCAGCTGTCCACGCTGATCGCGAAGATCGACGCGCTGCAAAACACCATGATGTCGGACGTCACGTCCTCCGTTCGAAGAGCGCATGCGCGCTATGGGCTGTCCGCCGCCATCCGCAAACGGATCGCCCGGCAGTCGAAATCGGTCGGGCCGGTTTCGGTTGGAGGCGCTCCGCTCAGCACGCCGGCGACAGTTTCAGCCCCCGAAAGCTGAAGGCAAGTCAAGCAAATCACTCAAGCAAATCATCTGGGGCTGCGTGCGCGATGCTGGCCGCGGGGTCGCGATGACGAGCTCCGCCGGTCCACGCGCAGGCCTCGACCTAGCTTTAAGAAATCGTTGGACGACGGTGCTATATTGGATACAACAACGCCTGTCTCAGCGTCAGTTGCGTCCGGAAGTCATGATTACGTACAAGCAGTACCATATCGAACGACTTGAGCACGGGCCCAAGCGCTGGATTGCGCGCATCACGCGGACAGACGGCCAGAACATCCGCACGATTCTGCCGGCGACCGAGCTCCCCTACCTCGATACGAAGCCGACAACGTCCGCCGAGGAAGCCGAGGCGCTCGCCAAGGAAGGCATCGACTTCGGCGGCGTGGTGTAGTCCGGCGTCGCGGTCTCCTGATTATCGTTCGCGAATTCGACGGCGACTTCATCGGCAGCGGTGGTGCGGTCCGTGCAGCTTTATCCGTTACCGGTGATCTGCTCGACATGGTCGTTGATTGCTACGATCAGCGGCGCGCTGGCATTCACGCGTATCCAGTTATGGGTACAGGCCCTAGCGCGAGATCAATAGACCGTTCATCGAAGGGGTAGAGCTACGGAGGATACGGCAACAGAAGGTGCTTTAGTTCGTCGGCCTCGCTCGCCAGCCGTTTTCCTGATGGGGAATGGTGGCAGTGATATCGACGTCTCTCACAGCGGATTGGCGCCACGCTGCCACCCCGAAACACAGGGTCAGAGTCATAGCGGTCGCCAGCAGCAGCACGGACAAAAACTGGCTCACGCGCCCCCCACAATCAGAACATCTCTGAGTTAGCGAGCACGCACAGGCGATTCGGAAAATGCAGGCGCGCTGACCTGAAGGCAGTTTTCCCCAGGTTGTAAAACGGTGGATTAGCACCTTCGACCTTGCGCCCGCCGCGGCTCCGGAGCCGCTATTGCAGGCCGGCTTTTCACCCGAAAACTATTGTGGCTCGGTTGGCTTATCTCGCTCATGGCTCTCGGCTTCGGCGGCCGCGCACGCATCCATGCCATGGCATTTGCTTAGATAGTACCGGGTGCCCGCGAAGATGGAGCAAACAACCACCACGGAAACCAGCAGGAAGATCATCCACCGTCGGTTCAACATTCCCATGACCTTTTGCACCCTCCATCCGACGCGGCCCGTTCGCCCGACCGGCCCAACCAGGCGAGGCGAAGGGGCGTAAGCTCAAATCAGACCTTGCGCTTCGGATTTAGCTTAGCCTCACGCTCCAGCCGCTCGGACTTCAGGCGTTTGAGGTTTTCCTGAAACTCCGGCGTGGCTTGACTGTCGGCTATCGTCTGCCTCGATCCTATTGGATTGAGGGTCCGTCGCTCGGCTTCGTCCGCGACTTGTTGCTCGGCCGAACGTTTGGGTTTGATCATTTGCTTTTTGCCTTCAGGCGAGATTGACCAAGCGGTCGCCGGTCAATTCATTTTCGATTTGGCCGGTCGCGTCGAACGTTCTGGAATTCCTCGGGCCCCTTGACGAGCCGCCGCTTGCGGCTGGCCTGGTCATCCGGGCTCGCTTTGTTGTCTTTGAGCTTGTCGATCGCGTTGCCCGCCATTTCCCGAGCCCGCTCGGACGAGGCCTTGGCGGCAGACGTGACCCCTTGGGCAGGGGCGGGTTTGCCCAAGCCAATCTCCACCAGCCGACGGATGGATTCAGAGCGAGCCGGAGTGTCCTCCTGCCGCGACGCCCATGCGTCGATCTGAACGACAGTCGCCTCCGGCCAGCGCGTGCCGATCTGGACGCCCTGACCAGTCGCGGGGCGGCCGCGATGTTTTTTGGCACGAATCTTTTTTGCTGGTTTCATTTTATTTGGTACCAAAAAATCAGGCGGAGGTGAAGCGCGAACTTCCGATCAATGTGCTTGTTTAGCGCACTGTTATCGCATCAATCCCACGCAACATCGTGATCGCAGATTTGCTGTCAGGCGGCGCCCCGTAGAGGAAGCGCCAGTTGTACAGCAAACGGTCGGGAAGCATTGGCCTGGACGAAGGCCTGCAAGGCCGGAGTGATCTCGCTACTCGTGACACGCACGGCAAGCTCATCTGCGATCTCGCTGGTGGCATCGCGAGACCAGCCCTCGATCGCGTTGAAGGCGACAATACGGACCGGATAGGCATACTGCCCGGAGAGCAGGTCGCGGATGATGGTCTCGACGTCGGTGTCCTGCTCGTCGGTCTCGCGCCAGGAGCAGCCGGCGCGCGCGCCGAAGTCCTCCAGCACCAGGTAAATTTCCCGGTCGAGCCGATCCAGCGGCACAATCGACGGCGCATGACGCATGACGCAACTCCTACGAAAGAGGAGCAATTGCGCTGCCATGGGGATCGTTCCGTTCCCGCGTGAGGGGTAAGGCTCATGCGAAAAAAAGCTGTCCGCTGAGGCGGCCTTATTCCTTGTCCTCAGTCCAAGTGCGGTCGCCGCACCGGCACTCATAGACCCGGACCGTCAGCCCGCGCATTTTCCGAGCACAGCTCAGGACCGGATTGTGACGATGGTCACAGACCAGCCGCTTGCCTTCCGAGAGGGTCCGAATACTCTGATCACATTGTGATTTGGGACATTTATGGGCGCGCTTCGGCTTTTGGGATTGTTCCTTTTCAGCGTCTGGCTCGGCGCCGCTCCTGCGCAGGCCGAGCGCCGCGTTGCCTTGGTGATCGGCAACTCCGCCTACAAGAGCGTGCCCCGGCTCGCCAATCCCGTGAACGACGCCACGCTAGTCGGCGGCATGTTCAAGAAGGCCGGCTTCGACGTTGTCGATACCAAGCTCGATCTCAGCGTCGTCGAGATGCGCAAAGCCCTGCGCGAGTTCGGCGCCAAGGCGCGGGATGCGGATGTGGCCGTGATCTATTACGCTGGCCACGGTATCGAGCTGGACGGCAACAACTACCTCATCCCCACGGACGCCGCGCTCGAGACCGACACAGACGTGTTCGATGAGACATTCCCGCTCGATCGGGTGTTGTTTGCGATCGAGCCGGCCAAGCAGCTCAGGCTCGTCATCCTGGACGCCTGCCGCGACAACCCGTTCGCCAAGACGATGAAGCGCACGGTGGCCTCGCGCGCAATCGGCCGCGGCCTTGCCAAGATCGAGCCAACCAGTCCGAACACCATGATCGCTTTTGCCGCCAAGGCCGGCTCGACCGCCTCGGACGGCGACTCCAGAAACAGCCCGTTCTCCACGGCCTTGGTCGAGCGTCTGCCGACGCCAGGCCTCGACCTGCGCAAGGCCTTCGGGTTCGTCCGCGACGACGTCCTCAAGAACACCGGCTACAAGCAGGAGCCCTATGTGTACGGCTCGCTGGGTGGCGACGACGTCCCGCTGGTCCCGGCGAAGCCGGCAGTCGCTCCTGGACCGCAGGCAAGCCCTCAGGATGCGGTTCGCAGAGACTACGAGCTGGCATTGCAGGCAGGCGAGAAAGACGCATGGCAGGCCTTCCTGCGGACGTACCCGGATGGCTTCTATGCTGATCTCGCCAAGGTCCAGTTGAGGAAGATCGAAGCCGAGCAGACGCGCGCCGCTGCCGCCGATAAGGCCCGGCAGGCCGAGGATGAGAAGGCCCGGCTTGCGGCGGACCGCGCCAAGAAGGCCGAGCAGGACAAAGCGGCTGCCGCCGCAAAGATTGCCGAGGACGCTCGGCTTGCTGCCGAGAAGGCCAAGCAGGTCGAAGAGGCGAAAGCCGTCGCTGCCGAGCAGCGAAGGAAGGACGCCGAGGCAGCAGTCGCCAAGGCCCTGGCCGACAAACAGTCTGCCGAGAAAGCTCTGGCTGAGAGGATCGCGAGCGACAAGGCGGCTGCTGATCAAGCCGCAAAACTGGCGGCCGAGAAGAAGGACCAGAGCGAGAGCGAGCAGAAGGTCGCGGCCCTTGCGCCGACCTCATCGCCGCCGAGCTTGTCTCCGCAGGAGACCGCAAAACTGGTGCAGTCCGAGCTGCGCCGGGTCGGATGTCTATCCGCCGCTGCTGACGGAGACTGGAATGCCTCATCACAGAGATCGCTCTCGATCTTCAACAAGTACGCCGGAACCAAGTTCGACGCCAAGCTCGCGAGCCTCGACGCTCTCGATGCGATCAAGGCCAAGCCGGGCCGGGTCTGCCCGCTGATCTGCGACCATGGCTTCAGAGCTGATGGCGACACTTGCGTGAAGATTACCTGCCGCGCTGGCTATCGCGTCAACGACAATAACGAGTGCGAGAAGGCGGAAGATAAGAACCCGGCTGCTACGCGAAATGACGTCAAACAGCGAAACGAACAGCGCAAACAAGTAGAAGCCACGCCGTCCAAGCCGCAGGCTTCCGGACAATTGATCTGCAACGACGCCGGCTGCCGCCCCGTCAAGAGTGGGTGCCGACTAGAGCAGGCCTCATCCGCAGTCAACTCGCGCAGAACCACCGATCGAGCTGTCGAGGTGTGCAATTAAAAGTCGGGGAGCCCGCCTGGGCTCGCTTGATGTTGCTGGCTCACTCAACCGCGACAGGCGACTTTCGCTTGTGACCCATACCGTACAGCGGTAGAATCGTGCCTCGTTGGCTGTCAGAGGCAAATCGGACGCCGGTCCGCTTCAAGTCCACCGCCGCCTCTGGCCTGTTGCAGAGGTTCGACGACCAGCCGGACCATGAGCGTGATCAGAATCACACAACAGTAGCTTGCCTTTCGATAGGCTCTACATACGCTGCGCACATATTGCTCGGGGCTTCGATGGGCGCGTTTCGCTGGTTTTTATTGTTCTTTTTCATGTGGCTGACCTGCGGCTCTGCGCAGGCCGAGCGCCGCGTTGCCTTGGTGATCGGCAACTCCGCCTACAAGAGCGTGCCCCGGCTCGCCAATCCCGTGAACGACGCCACGCTAGTCGGCGGCATGTTCAAGAAGGCCGGCTTCGACGTTGTCGATACCAAGCTCGATCTCAGCGTCGTCGAGATGCGCAAAGCCCTGCGCGAGTTCGGCGCCAAGGCGCGGGATGCGGATGTGGCCGTGATCTATTACGCTGGCCACGGTATCGAGCTGGACGGCAACAACTACCTCATCCCCACGGACGCCGCGCTCGAGACCGACACAGACGTGTTCGATGAGACATTCCCGCTCGATCGGGTGTTGTTTGCGATCGAGCCGGCCAAGCAGCTCAGGCTCGTCATCCTGGACGCCTGCCGCGACAACCCGTTCGCCAAGACGATGAAGCGCACGGTGGCCTCGCGCGCAATCGGCCGCGGCCTTGCCAAGATCGAGCCAACCAGTCCGAACACCATGATCGCTTTTGCCGCCAAGGCCGGCTCGACCGCCTCGGACGGCGACTCCAGAAACAGCCCGTTCTCCACGGCCTTGGTCGAGCGTCTGCCGACGCCAGGCCTCGACCTGCGCAAGGCCTTCGGGTTCGTCCGCGACGACGTCCTCAAGAACACCGGCTACAAGCAGGAGCCCTATGTGTACGGCTCGCTGGGTGGCGACGACGTCCCGCTGGTCCCGGCGAAGCCGGCAGTCGCTCCTGGACCGCAGGCAAGCCCTCAGGATGCGGTTCGCAGAGACTACGAGCTGGCATTGCAGGCAGGCGAGAAAGACGCATGGCAGGCCTTCCTGCGGACGTACCCGGATGGCTTCTATGCTGATCTCGCCAAGGTCCAGTTGAGGAAGATCGAAGCCGAGCAGACGCGCGCCGCTGCCGCCGATAAGGCCCGGCAGGCCGAGGATGAGAAGGCCCGGCTTGCGGCGGACCGCGCCAAGAAGGCCGAGCAGGACAAAGCGGCTGCCGCCGCAAAGATTGCCGAGGACGCTCGGCTTGCTGCCGAGAAGGCCAAGCAGGTCGAAGAGGCGAAAGCCGTCGCTGCCGAGCAGCGAAGGAAGGACGCCGAGGCAGCAGTCGCCAAGGCCCTGGCCGACAAACAGTCTGCCGAGAAAGCTCTGGCTGAGAGGATCGCGAGCGACAAGGCGGCTGCTGATCAAGCCGCAAAACTGGCGGCCGAGAAGAAGGACCAGAGCGAGAGCGAGCAGAAGGTCGCGGCCCTTGCGCCGACCTCATCGCCGCCGAGCTTGTCTCCGCAGGAGACCGCAAAACTGGTGCAGTCCGAGCTGCGCCGGGTCGGATGTCTATCCGCCGCTGCTGACGGAGACTGGAATGCCTCATCACAGAGATCGCTCTCGATCTTCAACAAGTACGCCGGAACCAAGTTCGACGCCAAGCTCGCGAGCCTCGACGCTCTCGATGCGATCAAGGCCAAGCCGGGCCGGGTCTGCCCGCTGATCTGCGACCATGGCTTCAGAGCTGATGGCGACACTTGCGTGAAGATTACCTGCCGCGCTGGCTATCGCGTAAACGGCGATAATGAATGCGAGAAGGCACCGGAGAAGAGCCCAGTTGCCACGCGCGAAGAAACAAAGAGGCGGGATGCTGGCAGGCAGATCGAGACTGCTCCAGCGAAGCCTCAGGGCAGCGGTCAGATGGTCTGTAACGGCGCTGGCTGTCGGCCGGTTCGCCCGGGTTGCCATCTGGAAGTTTATCAACAAGGTAAGCACGGGGCTGGGAGCTGGGGCATGAACCAAGAGGTGTGCAACTGATCTCTCGTCCGCCCCAGCACGGCGTGACCCTTGGTGCTCCAGTCGGGCTTGACATCGGCGCCGCGCCCGCCGCAGGCGGAGCAGACGTAGCGCTCCTCGATCTCGCTCAGCCTCATTTCATCGCCCCAAGTGTCGGCGCTGACCGCGACGTGATGGCCGCAATGGCACCAGACCAAGACGCCGCTCAGGCCCATCTCGCGCAGCTCGCCGAAGGTGATCTTCTGCTCTCGCATCCGGCCATCAAAACGCAGGCGGTGACGGGGAGCAATTGACGGTTCGTCGGGAGGGCGGGAATGCCCCATCAAACCGCGCTCAATGCGGCCGGCAAGCTGTGTCTACAGCGGCAATCGATTTGCAGACACAGTGCAGACACAGAGGTTTTGTCGGAGAGCGCTGTTTCGATCTAACATATTGATTTGGTTGGTGAGCGCGCTGGGGCTCGAACCCAGGACCCCGTGATTAAAAGTCACGTGCTCTACCGGCTGAGCTACGCGCTCCCATGGCCGCTGATGGCTTCAAAGAAATCGCCATCGTCTTCGGTCATTTGGAAAAGCATGTCTTGCCGCCACATCGACGCAAGCGTTGCGGAAAAACCGGCTGTTTCCGGATCATGCTTTCGGCCCGCGCTGTGTAGGGGGATGGGGCGCGGAGGTCAATAGCTCGGGTGGTTGCCGAAGTTGAAGGCAACAGCGGGAATTCGCTCGCCGTTTCCAATGCTTGAGCCGGGATTTTCAACCGGAATGGCGGGCCGCCATCCACGCCGAAGAACCCGCGACGTCCGCCCATGGGCCGGATGCCGCGTTTGGAGCCCCGTCAGTTCGCTTCTCGCCGGACCTCGCTCGGCACCGGCACTTGCTGCGGCGTGCCGGCGGGGGTCGGTAGCGCGACCGGGCGCAGGCCGATCAGCTCGGCAGTGCGGATCGCGCTGTCGCGCCAGAACTGGAACGAGTTGATGCGGCTGAGCTCGAGGATGGCGATCGCGACCGCAGCCAGGAACGGCAGGCTTTGGAGCACCAGCACGCCGGCGAAGATGTAGATCTCGGTGATCTGGCGATAGCTGTTGGAGGCCACCAGCACGCCGGCGCCGATCAGGAGCAGGGCGCCGATCACAGCCTCCCAGAACGCCTGGAACTCGATCGACATCCTGGACAGGCCGCCCTTGGACGTGCGCGCGAACGCGATGTGCTCGGTGATCAGTCCCTGCGCCACCGCGCGCGACACCGTCCACTGCACGCTCATCGCCGCGATCATCGCGCCCAGCATCTGGCCGGGCTTGATCGCGACGCGCGCGCGGTACATCGACAAGAAGTGCGCGAGCGAGACGATGAAGGCGCCGATGATCGGCAGCGTCAGGATCTTGTCGGGAATGGCGATGTCGGCGAAGGCGACGATCGGCACCCAGACGAGATTGAGCAGCGCCACGACCACGCCGAGGCTTTCGGCACCCAGCCAATTCAACCAGCCGAGGCCATATTCGCGCTTCTGGTCGGGCGTCAGCCGGCTCCGTCCGGGCAGGAAGTTCCGCCAGTGCTTCTTGACGATCTGGAGGCCGCCATAGGCCCAGCGGTGACGCTGCTTCTTGAAGGCCTCGTAGGTGTCGGGGAGCAGCCCCTGGCCGTAGCGGTGGTTGGTGTAGTGCGTGGTCCAGCCGAGCTGCTGGATCGAAAGGCCGAGATCACTGTCCTCGCAGATCGTGTCGGACGACCAGCCGCCGGCCATGTCCATCGCGGCGCGGCGGATCAGGCACATCGTGCCGTGCACGATGATGGCGTTGGTCTCGTTGCGCTGGACCATGCCGATGTCGAAGAAGCCGGCATATTCGCCGTTCATGATGTAGTGCATGATCGACAGGTCGCCGTCGCGATGTTCCTGCGGCGCCTGCACCAGGCCGACGCTGGGATCGGCGAATGCCGGCACGAGGTCCTTGAGCCAGTCGGGATCGACGACGTAGTCGGCATCCAGGATGCCGATGATCTCGGCGTCGACGGCGGTGCGGTCCATCGCGATGCGGAGCGCACCGGCCTTGAAGCCCTGCACCTTCTCGGCATTGATGAACTTGAAGCGTTCACCGAGCGCGCGGCAATGATCCTGGATCGGCTGCCAGAAGGCAGGGTCCGGCGTGTTGTTGATGATGACGACGCATTCGTAGTTCGGATAATTCAGCCGCGACAGCGCATCGAGCGTCTGCTTGAGCATCTCGACCGGCTCGAAATAAGCGGGGATGTGGATCGAGACCTTCGGAAAGTAATTCTCGGGCACGTTCTCGACCGGCTTGCCTTTCGCGAGCAGCCGCTGCGGCGGCCGGCCGAACGCGACGGCCGCGATCTCGTCGATGCGCGCCATCGCGATCAGCACGAGGGGAACAAGCAGGATCATGCCGAGCGTGAGCGCGAAGGCGGAGCCGAAGATGAAATAGTGCCCGTTCCAGAACGCGAACACGGTGGCGGCCCAGGCGCCGACGCCATTGGCGGTGGCCGACAGCAGGAACGCCTGCTTCGCCGTCGGCTGCTGCAGCCGCAGGATCGGCAGCGACAGCAGGATACCGACCAGGAGGGCGACACCCATCAGCTTCCAATAGTCGGGATTTTGCACCGGGCCGGTCCAGGCGAATTTCGGCTCGCGGCTGGCGTTGAGGATGCCCCAGTACGGACCGACGCCGCCTTCGAAGTATTTCCAGGGCTGATCGATGGCCTCGACGATGTTGTATTCCATGCCGATGGCGTCGGCGCGGCTGACGAAGTTGCGCAGGGTCAATGCCTGCTGGAACGGACCTGGGTCGGCGTTGCGCAAATTGTAACCCGCGCTCGGCCAGCCGAACTCGGCGATCACGATGCGCTTGCCGGGGAACAGGTTACGCAACAGATTGTAGCGGTCGACGGCCTGGTCGACCGCCTGGTCCGACCGGAAGTTTTCCCAATAGGGCAGCACGTGGGCGGCGATGAAGTCGACGTTGGAGCCGAGGTCGGGATTGTCGCGCCAGATGTTCCAGATTTCACCGGTCGTGACGGGCACGCGGACCGAGCCCTTGACCTTCTTGATCATCTCGATGAGGTCTTCGACCTTCTGCTCGCCGCGGTAGATCACCTCGTTGCCGACGACGACGCCGTTGACGTTGCTGTTCTTGCGGGCGAGCTCGATGGCGGCCTTGATCTCGCGCTCGTTGCGATCCTTGTCCTTGTCGATCCAGGCGCCGACGGTGACCTTGAGGCCGAACTCGGCCGCGATCGGCGGCACCAGTTCCACGCCGCCCGTGGACGAATAAAGACGGATCGCGCGGGTCATCGTCGACAGCGTCTTCAGGTCGGCGCGGATTTTCTCCACCGTCGGAATGTTGTCGATGTCGGGATGAGCCGAGCCCTCAAACGGCGCGTAGGAGACGCTGGGCAGCAAGCCCTTGAAGTCGGGCGCGGGTTCCTTGTCGCGCAAGACTCCCCAGAGGCCGGCGTGGAGCGCGGACACAAGCAACAGAACGGCGGCGACAACCCGCATCGCGGCTAAACCAAAAGGGGCTGAGGGGGCAGGGAAGCGGATCCGACCCCGAGATCCGACCAAGTCCGCGGCAAATGGAGCATACCTCTGCCGCGCGGTTTCACAACTGTCATCGCCTCATGACCGTATGAGGGCATGCACATCTCGAAATTCGCAGCAGTGCCAATTGCCTCTATCGCCGATCGTTCCTGAACGCAGGCTGAAACAATCGCGGCTATTTCGGGGGCGCCGGTGACGCGCTTGCCGCGGGCGAGGGGCTCGCGGCCGGCTGCGGCTGCGCATTGCCGGCGGCCGGCGCGGCAGGCTGCGAGGCCGCGGCTGCCGCCTGTTGCGGCTGCGACGCCGGGTTGATCCAGCAAGCGTGCACACGGCTGTCCAGGGTCTCGGCGACCTTGGGATCGATCTGGCCGCCGAAGCGGGTCAGGCAGCGGAACGCAGCCTGGATGTGGCCGCCGGGACAGCCGAAGCGGTCGTAGAGGTCGAGATGGCGGAATGCGGTATCGAGGTCGTCCCGCCACATCAGCCGCACCACGCGCCGGCCGAGCCAGACGCATTCGGGGTTGCCGGCCGGGCCGCCGATGACCTGGGCTGCTTCGGCGAATTCGTCGGTGCGGCGTTGATTCTGGGCGGCATCCTTGGCGGCGGCATCGGCGGGCTGGGCGGCTGCCTTGCTCTGGTCGGGGGCGGGCGTGCCGCTCTGGGCGGAGGCCGCGCCGATACCCATCAGGATGACAAGGGAAGAAACGGCCAAGGTGGCGGCGAACTGCCGCAGGACCGCATTTCGTAACTCGAACACCCGTTGCCGCATGAATTCCCCAATATATCACTGACCGTCCGCGTCAGGACCTTCGCGGACGCGCCTGCGTGATGGCGTCCAAATGGGTCTCCAATGCGGCGGAAAAGTCCTCACGAGTCCATGGCCTGAATCTGGAATTTTGTCCAGCAAAGTCACGATCCTAGGCCTCGGTCGAACGGCCGCAGGTAAATTCCTCAGGGGAGGGAAGGATCCATAACGGAGTCACCCCCTTGGCAGATGGCGTGCTAGCAGGTAATCGACGGCCCTTCGCGGAGGACGGAACCGATTTCTCTTCGTACGCCACTGGCGCTTCTGCTCGTTTCATTGGGTGCGATCGCTGCCGTGTGGTGGTGGCTTGCCACGCCGATCTCGCTCGCGCGCGCCCCGATCGATCCCGCCGACAAGGTCCAATGCGTCTCCTACGCGCCGTTCCGCGGCGAGCAGTCGCCGCTGAACGCATGGACTCATATCGAGGCCGACCAGATCGAGCAGGACCTGCGCCAGCTCAAGGAGATCACCGACTGCGTCCGCACCTATTCGATGGAGAACGGGCTCGACCAGGTGCCGGCGATCGCGGCCCGGATCGGCGGGCTGAAGGTGCTCCAGGGCATCTGGCTCTCCAGCAACCGCACCAAGAATTTCGAGCAGGCTGCGCTCGCCATTCGTCTTTCCAAGGATTTCCCCGGAATCATCACCAGCATCATCGTCGGCAACGAAGTGCTGTTGCGCGGCGAGATGACGACCGCGGACCTCGTCTCCATCATCCGCTCGGTGAAGGCCCAGGTCAGCGTGCCCGTCACCTATGCCGATGTCTGGGAGTTCTGGCTCAGGAATCGCGAGATCTATGACGCCGTCGACCTCGTCACGATCCACATCCTGCCCTATTGGGAGGACTTCCCGGTCAAGGCGAAGTTTGCCGCCTCCCACGTCGAACAGATCCGCGAGCGCATGGCCGTCGCGTTCCCCGGCAAGGAGATCCTGATCGGCGAAACCGGCTGGCCGAGCGAAGGACGCATGCGCGAAGGCGCGCTGCCGTCGCGCACCAACCAGGCGCGCGTGGTCTCGGAGATCCTGAGTCTCGCGAAAGCGCAGAAATTCCGCGTCAATCTGATCGAGTCTTACGACCAGCCGTGGAAGCGCAAGCTGGAAGGCACCGTCGGCGGCTATTGGGGCCTCTATGACTCGGTGCGTCGGAGCCTGAAATATCCGCCGGGCCAGCCGATCAGCAATTTCCCTTACTGGAAATGGTATATGGGCGCCGGCATGGGCCTCTGCGTGCTGGTGTTCGCTGTCGCCGGCCTGACGTTGCGGCGCAGGCCCTGGACGCCGCGCTTCTCGGCGTGGCTCGGTGTGGCGATCTCGGCGACCTCGGCAGGCATCCTGCTCGGGATCGGCGCCGACAAGATGTACTACGAGAGCTACGGCATCGGCGGCTGGCTGCTCTGGGGCACGCTGCTCGCGGCCGGCATCCTGTCGCCGATCTTCTGCGCGCAGGCGATGGTGATCGGCCGCAGCCTTCCGACCTTCCTCGATCTGCTCGGTCCGCGCGAGGGCCGGAAATGGTCGAAGCTCACCGCCGTGCTGGGTCTGACGCTGGCAGTGACGGCGGTGATCGCGGCGCAGACCGCGCTCGGCTTCGTGTTCGACCCGCGCTACCACGACTTCCCCTACGCCTCGCTGACGATGGCGGTGGTGCCGTTCGCGCTTTTGATGTTGAACCGGCCGCAGATCGGCCAGCGTCCGATCGCGGAGTCGGTCTTCGCCGGCGTGCTGACGCTGTCGGCGGCCTATGTGCTCTTCAACGAGGGCCGCGACAATTGGCAGTCGCTGTGGACCTGCGCGATCTATCTCTTGTTCGCGCTCACGCTGTGGCGGGCGCGGGCCGAGCAAATCCAAGAATGAGCAGGCCGATCGCCAGGCCCGACAGCACTACATTGTAGAGCACGATGCCGAGGCCGGCGGCGATGATGCCGACGGTGAGCAGCACGATCGACGGCCGCATCAGGTTCAGCGTTGCCACTACCAGCGCGACAATGCCGAACACCGAATTCTTGAACAGCACGGTCGAGACCGAGCGCGCCTTGCAGACCAGGGTCTGAAGCCCGGCGTCGCAGGCGAGACCGACCTGCGAGTTTTCGATTCCGAGGTAGCGCAGATAGAGCGCATAGCCGACGGATGCGAAGCCGACGACGATCAGGAACTGCACCTGGTAGGGCGTGAGGCGGAAGGGCTTTTTTGTCATGGCGGCAATATGGTCGGGAAGGTGGAACGGGGCAACAGGGAAGGTGAGTTTATGTCGGTCGCGGGCGGTTCCGGGACGAGCAAGGCGGCCGCGCCTGGCCCCAAGATATCCAGGAACAGGCTGGGGTCGCGCCGGTTCTGAATGGTGTGACCGCACGAACGCATGCTGCATGCAAGGAGCGAGCATGGAAAAGCCAACCCAGCAGCAATTGGACGAACTCAAGAGGCTGAGCAAGGAAGCTCGGGTCGAGGATTGGTCGGAGCTCGTCCGGTCGAAGGATGAAGCTGAGAACCGCATTCGCGACCTGAAGGAAAAGGCCCGCATCGAGTAGGTGATTGCGCGCGCCAATGAGCTCTCAAGGGCGAGTTTGCATCGGCTGGTTCTGGTCCCTCAGCCGACGTTCGTATTTTTCCGCCAAGGCCAGCAATCGCTTCTTGATATAGGGGTCGGCCTGTTCGGCCAGCTCGCGGATGAGCGCGAGGTGCTGGCGCAGAAACGTCTCGTCCGCCATCTCCGCTCCGAATCATGTTCGTCGCGGATACTGCCGTTTCGGGTTGGAGGCCTTCGTATCGTTTGATACGTCGGCCGCGAGACCGTTTTCACCGCCACAGAGTGGATGCCGCGCCTACCGCCTGAAGAACGATGACAGCGTCGATCCCGCCGACGCGGTCTCCGGCTTCGGCTGTGCGGCCGGCTGCGCCGCAGGAGCAGGCGCGGGCTCCTCACGCTTCGACGAGCGTTTTGAGGAATAGCTGCGGCGATGCTTGTCCGGCTTGGCGGCGGGCGCGGGCGCCGGGGCGGTTTCGGCTTGCGGCACCGAGTCCTGGGTCTTGTCGGAGTTCTTCTCTTGGACTCGATCCTGAGTCTTCTCTTGTTTTTCCTGGCCGCCGCGCATTGACAGCCGCTGGCCGTCGAACACCGTCGTCTCGCAGTGGCGGTCGTTCTCGGCGAGGCCGGCGCAGAGTTTTGCTGCAGCCGCGGCGTTGATCAGCGGGCCGGCACCGAGGCGGAGCTGCATGCCGAGGCCGGTGTTGCCTTCCTTGATCATGATGATCGGCCGCAGCGCTGCGATTTCGGGATTGGATTTGGTGAGCCCGCGCCACAATGCGCGCAGGCCGTCGAGCGAGTTGGCGCCACCGAGATCGATCGCAAAGCGCGTCTGCTGGACCGCAATCGCGGGAGCCTCGCTTTCGGCGGCCTCCGGCGGCTTGGCTGGTGCCGCAGCGACTTCGATCGGCGCGGGCGCCGGATCGGGCTTCTTCTCGGCAGCCTTCTCAGTGGTCTTCTCAGTGGCCTCGTGCTGAACCAGTTTCGGGGCGGCCGGATCGGGCGGCGCCATGATCGATTTGGATGGGACCAGCGGAAGCATCGGCAGTGCCGAATTCGTCGCCGGCAACTGCGCGACGAGCGAGGCTGCGGCCGCGCTTTGTGGCGGCGGGCTCGACGGCTCCTTTGTGGCCTCGGCGCGCGGCTTGTCGTTGGCCGGAGCCGGCGTCGAGGCGACCGGCGCGATGCCGGGCGCCGGCGGTCCGATCAAAGCCGGCGCGTCCTGAGGTTTCGCAACGGACGCCTGCGGCGGCGTTGTCGTCTGCTTGGCGATCGCGCCGGTGACGGAATCGAGCCCCTGCTCCAGCACGGTGACGCGCGAATAGAGCCGGTCGCGATCGGTGTTCAGCGTCTCGATGGCGGAGGCGAGGCGGCGGGCCTCGTTCTGGCTCTCCTTGCTCAGCATCTGGAGCCGGTCGGCCTGGCGCGCGAGATCGGCGGACGCAACCTGGTCGCGCCGCCAGCCGAGCTGGGCCTGATTGGCGAACACGGCAAGCACCACGGCGCCGACGGCCGCCACGCCCCATGAGCCCAGCCGCCACATCATGCCGCGATCGAACGAACTCTCCTCGGCCACAAGTTCGGAGAACAGCCCGCCGGTCTCCTTGGCGCCGAAGGCATCCGCCAGTGGGTCGGAATCCTTTGCCATGAACGTTAAGTGCCCAACCCCTGTCCGGCTTCCCCGAATCAATCAGGGAACATTAACAGGAAAAGCGTGTCGCACTTGAACTCCGGGCGTTTGCGGGGGTAGCAAGGCGATAGCTGATGAGGGCGGCCCGTCGCCCGCTGGCGCCGATTGATTCGGCCGGATTGACAGGATTTCGATGACCGCCCGTTCCAGCCTCACGATCGTGCTCGCCGCCGGCGAAGGCACGCGTATGCGCTCTCACCTGCCGAAAGTGCTGCATCCGGTCGCGCACCAGAGTCTGCTCGCCCACGTGCTCGCCGCGGCGCCCAGGGGAACCGGCACCTCGCTCGCAGTCGTGATCGGACCCGACCATCAGGCGGTGGCGGACGAAGCAAAGCGCATCCGCCCCGACGCGCTCACCTTCGTGCAACAGGAACGGCTCGGTACCGCGCATGCGGTGCTGGCGGCGCGTGATGCCATTGCGCGGGGCGTGGACGATTTGCTGATTGCGTTCGGCGACACGCCGCTGATCTCGGCCGAGACCTTTGCGCGGCTGCGCGCGCCGCTGGCCAAAGGCGCCGCGATTGCGGCGCTCGGCTTCCGCGCTGCCGATCCCACCGGCTATGGCCGCTTCATCGTCGAGAGCGACCGCCTGGTCGCGATCCGCGAGCAGGCCGATGCCAGCGCCGAGGAGCGCAGGATCGACCTCTGCAATGCCGGGGTCATGGCGATCGACGGCCGCCGCGCGCTCGGGATCCTCGACAAGATCGGCAATGCGAATTCCAAGGGCGAATATTATCTGACCGACGCGGTCGGCGTTGTCAGCGAACAGGGATGGGATGCCGTGGTGATCGAAACCAGCGAGGACGAAGTGCGCGGCATCAACACCAAGGCGCAGCTCGCCGAGGCCGAAAGCGTGATGCAGGCGCGGTTGCGGAAAGCGGCGATGGAGGCCGGCGTCACGCTGATCGCGCCCGAAACCGTCTATCTTGCCGCGGATACCGTGTTCGGCAAGGACGTCACGATCGAGCCCTTCGTGGTGATCGGCCCCGGCGTTTCGATCGGCGACGGCACGGTGGTGCATTCCTTCTCGCATATCGTCGAGACCAAGCTCGGCAAGAAGGTCTCCATCGGCCCTTATGCGCGGCTGCGGCCCGGCACTTCGCTCGGCGACGGCGCGCGCATCGGCAATTTCGTGGAGACCAAGGCCGCGACGCTGGAGGCCGGCGTCAAGGTCAACCATCTCTCCTACATTGGCGACGCCACAATCGGCGCCAATTCCAACATCGGCGCCGGCACCATCACCTGCAACTACGACGGCTTCAAGAAGCACAAGACGATCATCGGGCAGGGCGCCTTCGTCGGCACCAACTCCTCGCTGGTCGCACCGGTGACCATCGGCAACGGCGCCTATATCGGCTCGGGCTCGGTGATCACGCGCGACGTGCCTGATGACGCCATGGCGCTGGAGCGTAGCCCGCAGACCATCCGCGACGGTGGTGCGGCGCGCTATCGCGAGATGAAGACGGGTGGCAAAAAGCTTGAAAAGAAGCCGGCGAAATGAGCGCCGCTATTCGTCGTCGGCGAATTCCGAGAAGATCGCGCGCGTCAGGCGCCAGCCACGCGCCTTGGCACGCTTGGCCGGCTCGCCGGCGGCGTGCTTGATGAAGACGGGCTTGCTTTCCTTGCCGCGCTGGGGCGGCGGCCAATGCGCAAGGTGCGTGCCGGTGGTCTCGCTGGCGCTCACCGACATCGATGACAGACCTTTGCGGTTGGATGAGCCTTTCATGGCCTCTCTCCTTGGTACGCAAGGGTTGGCCAAATTCGTTGACAACAAGTTAATGCGCGCGGTTTAAGGCTCAGCCAGTTCGACGCAGGCGAGGCGCCTTGCCGTCGGTGCTGTCTCAATCAGCAATAATTATTGAGTATCTGGTTCCTTAGGAACTTCGCTAAAAACCGAGCGCGTCGTTTAGGCGATTTTTCGACGATTTGGGGGATATTGATCCGCATGTGCGGGATTGTCGGCATTCTCGGGCGCGAGCCGGTTGCAGAGCAATTGGTGGATTCGCTCAAACGTCTTGAATATCGCGGCTATGATTCCGCGGGCGTCGCCACGCTCGAGGGCAAGCATCTCGAGCGCCGACGCGCCGAGGGCAAGCTGAAGAATCTGGAGAAGCGGCTGGAAGCCGAGCCGCTCAAGGGCACGACCGGAATCGGTCACACCCGCTGGGCCACCCACGGCAAGCCGACCGTGAACAATGCGCATCCGCACGCGACCGAGCGCGTCGCCGTCGTTCACAACGGCATCATCGAGAATTTCCGCGAGCTGCGCGAGGAGCTCGAGAAGAAAGGCACGGTGTTCCACACCCAGACCGACACCGAGATCGTGCTGCATCTCGTCGACGATCTGCTCACGCGCGGCAACAAGCCAGTGGAAGCGGTGAAATTGACGCTGGCGCGGCTGCGCGGCGCCTTCGCGCTCGGCTTCATCTTCGCCGGCGAGGACGATCTGATGATCGGCGCCCGCAACGGTCCGCCGCTCGCGATCGGCTATGGTGACGGCGAGATGTATCTCGGCTCCGACGCCATCGCGCTCGGCCCGTTCACCGACACGATCAGCTATCTCGAGGACGGCGACTGGGTCGTGCTGACCCATACGAGCGCTGCGATCTTCGACAAGGACGGCCACGCCGCCCAGCGCGAGAAGACCAAGCACGCTGCCTCGACCTCGCTGGTCGACAAGGCCAACTACCGCCACTTCATGGCCAAGGAGATCCACGAGCAGCCGGAAGTGGTCGGCCACACGCTGGCACGCTATGTCGACATGGCGACCGAGCGGGTCTTGCTGCCAGCCAAGCTGCCGTTCGACTTCAAGGACATCCAGCGCATCAACATCACGGCCTGCGGCACTGCGAGCTACGCCGGGTTCGTCGCAAAATACTGGTTCGAGCGTTTCGCGCGCGTTCCGGTCGAGGTCGATGTCGCCTCCGAATTCCGCTACCGCGAGGCGCCCTTGCGCAAGGGAGATCTCGCGATCTTCATTTCGCAATCGGGCGAGACCGCCGACACGCTGGCCGCGCTGCGCTACGCCAAGGATCAGGGCGTGCACACGGTGGCCGTCGTCAACGTGCCGACCTCGACGATCGCGCGCGAGAGCGAGACCGTGCTGCCAACGCTGGCCGGCCCCGAGATCGGCGTCGCCTCGACCAAGGCTTTCACCTGCCAGCTCATGGTGCTGGCAAATCTTGCGATCGCGGCCGGCAAGGCCCGCGGCGAACTGTCCGACGAGGACGAGACCAAGCTCGTCCACGGGCTCGTCGAGATTCCGCGTTTGATGTCGGATGCGCTCACCACCGAGCTCCAGATCGAGAAGCTCGCGCGCGAGATCGCCAAGTCGCGCGACGTGCTCTATCTCGGCCGCGGCACCAGCTTTCCGCTCGCCCTCGAAGGCGCGTTGAAGCTGAAGGAGATCTCCTACATCCACGCCGAGGGCTATGCCGCCGGCGAGCTCAAGCACGGCCCGATCGCGCTGATCGACGAGACCATGCCCGTCGTCGTCATCGCGCCCTACGACCGGGTGTTCGAAAAGACCGTCTCCAACATGCAGGAGGTCGCCGCCCGCGGCGGCAAGATCATCCTGATGACGGACGCCAAGGGCGCGGCGGAGGCGACCGTCGAGTCCCTCGTCACCATCGTCATGCCTGATATGGCGGCGGCGTTCACGCCGATGGTCTACGCCGTCCCGGTTCAGCTGCTCGCCTATCACACGGCGGTCATCATGGGGACCGACGTCGACCAGCCGCGCAATCTCGCGAAATCCGTGACCGTGGAATAGGCAGAAGGGTCGAGTGCGGAACGCTTCGTGGTCTTCCAAAACCTGCTAGAAGACCCTAGCTTGGACGAAGCGACTGACCTGGAACCCGAATGACCCCCCGTGACGACGCGCCAGCGCCTCTTGATCCCGTGCCGGAGCCGCATACCGGCCTGATGGGCCGCTTCCGCAATTATTTCCTCACCGGTCTCGTCGTGACGGGACCGGTTGCGATCACCTTTTATCTGGTCTGGTGGTTCGTCACCTGGGTTGATGGCGTGGTGCGGCCGTTCGTGCCGCTGGCCTATCGGCCTGAAACCTACATGCCGTACGTCATCCCCGGCTGGGGACTGATTGTCGCATTCTTCACGTTGACTCTGGTCGGCTTCCTCGCGGCCAATTTGATCGGGCGGACGCTGGTCGATGTCGGCGAGACCTTCCTCGGCCGCATCCCGGCGGTGCGCGCCATCTACCGCGGCCTGAAGCAAGTGTTCGAGACGCTGTTCTCGGGCAAGGGCTCGAGCTTCCGCAAAGTCGGCCTGGTCGAGTTTCCCTCGCCGGGCATGTGGTCGATCGTGCTGATCTCGCAATCGCCGAACGAGGATGTCTCCCGCAGCCTGCCGGGTCAGGAGGAGCACGTCTCGGTGTTCCTGCCTTGCTCGCCGAACCCGACCACCGGCTTCTTCTTCTACGTGCCCAAGAGCAAGATTGTCGAAGTCGACATGAGCACCGAGGATGCCGCGACCCTGATCATGTCGGCCGGCGTCGTGCAGCCGGGCTCGGCGCCCGATTCGAAGAAGGCAGCGGCGCTGGCGGGCATGGCGAATGCCGCGCGTATCGCCAACGCCTCGGCGCTCCAGCCCCAGCCTGCGAAGGTGGAGTAGGGCCATTCCTCTGCGGGATGGCCGCCGTTCACGCGGGTGTCCCGTCCTCTGCTAGTCTCCGATTGAATTGAGCGCGTTGCTCGGGATTCGATCTGGAGTGCACGATGTCCAAAACCATTGCGATCCTCGCGCCCGGTGCCATGGGCAGTGCCGTGGCCCGTCGTCTCGGCGACCACGGTGCGCGCGTGCTGACGTCGTTGAATGGGCGGAGCGAGGCGACGTGCAAACGCGCGGCGGATGCCGGCATGATCGGCGCCGAGGACGACGCGATCGCGGACGCCGACATCATCCTCTCGATCGTGCCGCCGGGCGAAGCCGTGGCGCTCGCCGAGCGGCTGGCGGGGCTGATCGTCCGGCGCGAGAAGAAGCCGGTCGTGGTCGATTGCAATGCCGTCAACGTCGATACCGTGATGAGGATCGAAGAGATCATCGGCTCGGCACAGGCGCCGTTCGTCGACGCCGGCATCATCGGGTTCCCGCCCCAGCCCGGCGGCAAGAGCCCGGCCTTCTACATGTCCGGCGAGCACGCCAAGGACGTCGCCGTGCTGAAGGACCTCGGGCTCGACGTGCGGATCGTCGACGGGCCGGTCGGGGCCGCGTCCGCGCTGAAAATGTCCTATGCCGGTATCGTCAAGGGCCTCGCCGGGATCGGCTCGGCGATGGTGGTCGCGGCAACGAAGGCGGGAGCTGCGGACGCGCTGCGCGACGAACTCGCACTCAGCCAGCCCGCGGTACTGGCCCGGCTCGAAGTCGCGCTGCCGGACATGATCCCGAAGGCCTATCGCTGGGTTGCGGAGATGCGGGAGATTTCCGGCTTTCTCGGCCCCGATCATCCGGCCAGCCAGGTTTACGAGGGCTTTGCACGCTGGTTCGAGCATCTCGCCGAGGACGCGAAAGGCGAGGCGGCGGATACCGACCTGATGAAGGCATTCGCCGCGCGTATCGTGCAGAAGAAATCCTGATCGTCCGGTCTCACGTCACGGCCATCGATCATGTGCCGTGCACCGAATCCAGAAAACCCTGGATATCCCGATCGCGTCTCAAGCGCACGACCGGGACGTCAGCGCCGTACTGCACACGCTCGGCCTCGATGATAGGCGCGCGCTCGGTGTCGTAGCGCCACGCCTCGCGCATCAATTTCCAATCGAACTGTTCGGGACACCCTTCCGGGAGGTCAGGCCGGGTCTTGTCGCGATCGAAGGCGGAGCGCAGGAGAATGCGCCACTGGCAGAGCCAGCGGGGGCGGTTGATGACGACCAGCGTATCGGCGCGCGCGAGCGTGAGATCGAAAGCAAGTCCCGAGAAGCTGCCGTCGACAACCCATGCGTCGCCCGCGATCGCATCAGTGACGCGCGCCCGGAAGCTCGGTTTGTCCGATGGCTTCCAGCCCGGCCGCCAGTAGAGCACGTCGAGATGCACCACCGGCAGCCCGAGCTTTCGCCCGAGATTCCGGGAGAGGCTCGTCTTTCCGCTACCCTGACAGCCTACGACGATGATCCGGCGCATCGCTGCAAGGTTTCACGAAAACAGTCGAGGCGGAAGATTGGATTTCAACTTGCCGTTCCAGGGGCGGGATGGCTGAATGGCCGCGTTTGACATGGGAGTTCGAATGAGAGTGCTCGTCATCGGCGCGGGAGCGCTTGGAGGCTATTACGGAGCGCGCCTGGTCCGGGCCGGCAGCGACGTGACCTTTCTGGTGCGGGCCGGGCGTGCGGAGCAATTGCGGCGGAATGGATTGCAGGTCGTGAGCCCGCACGGCGATTTCGCCGTGCAGCCGAAGATCATTCTGGCCACCGATCTCAAGGAAACGTTCGACGTCGTGTTCGTCGGCGTGAAATCCTACTCGCTCGACGATGCGATGGCCCAGTTTGCCCCGGCGGTCGGCGCCGACACGATGATTTTGCCGATCCTCAACGGGCTGAAACATGTCGACGCCCTGACTGCGCGGTTCGGCGCGAGCTGCGTCCTCGGCGGACTCGCGAACGTCAGTGCCGGGCTCGATGCGGATGGCCGTGTCGTTCAGTTCATGGCCAACCAGACCATCGTCTTCGGCGAGGTCGAGGGTTTGTTGAGCGAGCGTGTGCTCGCCCTGGAGACGCTGCTGCATGTGCCCGGTATCGACGTGCGCGCCAGCGAAGCGATCATGCAGGACATGTGGGAGAAGTTCGTTCAGCTGAGCACGCTCGCCGGCATCACCTGCCTGATGCGTGCAAGCATCGGAGACATTCTGGCCGTGCCGAACGGCGAGCAATCCATCTTCCGCCTGTTCGCCGAATGCTGCGCCGTCGCGACGGAATCGGGTTTTGAGCCGCGAGCGCCTTTCATCGAGTTTGACCGGAAGCTGTTCACGACCCCGGACTCCCCGCTCAAGGCCTCGATGCTGCGTGACATCGAGCGCGGCTCGATCACCGAGGCGGAGCACATCCTCGGCGATATGGCCAACCGGGCCCGTGCGCTTGATATCGACACGCCGCTGCTGGATCTCGCCCGCGCGCATCTGGCGGCTTATGAGGTTGGGCGGCAGCGAGCGGCCAGCTAACCCGCCCCGATCAGCGGGATCGCTTCATCGCGCTCATACAGATACAGCAGGCATCGCAGGGCCTCGCCGCGCTCGCCCTTGAGTTTCGGATCGTCCTTGAGGATGCGCAGCGCCTCGTCGCGGGCCTGGGTGATGAGCTGGCCGTGCACCTCGGAGCGGGCGATGCGGTAGCCGGGCAGGCCGCTCTGGCGCACGCCGAGCACATCGCCTTCGCCGCGCAGCTTCAGATCTTCCTCGGCGATGCGAAAACCGTCGGTGGTCTCGCGGATCACCTTCAGCCGCGCCTTCGACATCTCACCGAGTGGCTCGGAGTAGAGCAGCAGACAGGTCGAGGCTTCCGAGCCGCGGCCGATGCGGCCGCGGAGCTGGTGCAGTTGGGCGAGACCGAAGCGTTCGGCGTTCTCGATCACCATGATGGTCGCCGCCGGCACGTCGACACCGACCTCGACGACGGTGGTCGCGACCAGCAGGCCGATCTCGTGGGCGGCGAACTGGCCCATGACGCGGTCCTTCTCCGTGCCCTTCATCTGGCCGTGGACGAGGCCGACGCGATCGCCGAAACGCTTTTGCAGGCTTTCGAAGCGCTTGGTGGCATTGGTCAGGTGCTCGGTGCCCTCGGCCTCGGATTCCTCGACCAGCGGGCAGATCCAGTAGACCAGCTTGCCGGATTCGAGCGCGCGGCCGACGCTGTCGGTGACCTCGCCGAGGCGGCTCATCGATATGGTGCGGGTTTCGATCGGCTGGCGGCCGGCCGGCTTCTCCCTGAGCTCGCTGATGTCCATGTCGCCGAAATAGGTCAGCACCAGCGTGCGCGGGATCGGCGTGGCGCTCAGCACCAGCACGTCGACGGCCTCGCCCTTTGACGTCAGCGCCAGCCGCTCGCGCACGCCAAAGCGATGCTGCTCGTCGACGACGGCGAGGGCGAGATCGTTGAAGATCACGTCGTCCTGGATCAGCGCATGGGTGCCGACGAGCAGGTCGATCTCGCCGGCTTCGAGTTGTGCCAGCAGCTCCCGCCGCTCCTTGCCCTTTTCGCGGCCGGTGAGGATCGCGACCCGCATGCCCGCGCGCTCGGCGAGCGGCGCGATGGTCTTGATGTGCTGGCGCGCCAATATTTCGGTCGGGGCCATCAGGGCCGCCTGCTTGCCGACCTCGGTGACCGCAGCGGCGGCCAGCAGCGCGACCACGGTCTTGCCGGAGCCGACGTCGCCCTGGAGCAGGCGCAACATGCGCACCGGCTGTTGCAGATCGTCGGCGATGGCGGCTGCCGCGTCGCGCTGCGAGGACGTCAGGGCATAGGGTAGGGCATCGATGATCTTGTTGCGGAGGTGCCCGTCGCCGGCGTTGCGCACACCGGCAGGGCGCCGCAATTGCGCGCGAATCAGGGCAAGCGCAAGTTGCCCGGCGAGGAGTTCGTCGAAGGCGAGGCGCGACCAGAACGGCTGGTCGGGCAGAATGTCAGTGAGGTCCACCGGCTGGTGCACGCGGGTGAGCGCCTCGGTGATCGGCGGGAAGTTGCAGCGCCGCAGCACTTCCGGGCTGATCCATTCCGGCAAGGCCGGCAGCTTTTGCAGAGCCTGCGCGACCGCGCGGCGCAGCGAGCCGAGTGCAAGACCTTCGGTCAAGGGATAGACGGGATCGATGCCGGAGAGTTTTGAAATCGCCTCCTCGTCCAGCACCCGGTCGGGATGCACGATCTGCGGAATGCCGTCGTACATCTGGAGCGTGCCGGAGACGAAGCGCTTCTCGCCGATCGGCAGCAGCTTCTCGACATAGCCGGGCTTTGCGCGGAAGAACGTCAGCACGACGTCGCCGGTATCGTCGCTGGCGTAGACGAGGTAGGGCGCGCGGGCATTGCGCGGCGGGGGTGGGCGGTGACGGTCGACCGTAACCTCCAGCGTCACCATGGTTCCCTGCATGGCGTCGACGATCTTTGGCCGCGCGCGGCGGTCGATGACCTGGCTCGGCAAATGCAGCAACAGATCGACCAGCCGCGGCGTCTCATTGCGGCTGAGCAGATATTGCAGCAGCTTGTCCTGCTTCGGACCGACGCCGGGCAGGCTGGTCACGGGGGCAAACAGCGGGTTGAGAAGGCTGGGGCGCATCAGGCGAATCTAGGACCGTTTTCGCTCGTCATGCCCGGCTTTATGCCCGGCATCCACGTGTTTTTTCGTGTCCCTGCGGCGGCAGCGGGCCATGATAAATCGAGGGCTGACATGGCCCGTCCGAGTGGCTATATCACCCCGGCCCGGCACGTCCGGGCTTTTGGCGTTTGACTGGAATTGAGACATGACGGGAACGACACGATCGAGCAATGGGCTGGACGACCGCCGCAAGCGGCTTCTGTTCCGCTGCTGGCACCGCGGCACGCGCGAGATGGACCTGATCCTCGGTCGCTTCGCGGATGCCGAGATCGGCAATCTGTCCGAAGACGAGCTGACGCAGCTCGAGACCCTGCTCGAAGAGGCCGATCCCGACCTCTATGCCGCCATCACCGGCGACAAGGTGCTTGCCGCCGAAGTCATCGGCCCGCTGTTTGCGCGCATCAAGGCGTTTCCGATCGCGGACCGCGACGTATGAAGCAGGGGATGAAATCGCCGGCCGAGCTGCTCACGCCCGGCCGCGCGCTGACGCTTGCCAATGTCGCCGAGGGTGCCGAGGGCCTCGTTGTCTCCGATCTCGCGCGCGCCATCGCGGCGCGGCCGAAGAAGCCGGCCGTCAGCCTCGCGGTGATCTGCCGCGACGGACCGCGGATGCAGCAGCTGGAACGTGCCCTGCAATTCTTCGCGCCCGATTTGCCCGTGCTGACTTTCCCGGCCTGGGACTGCCAGCCCTATGACCGCGTCTCGCCGCATGGCGGCGTGCTCGCGCAGCGCCTGACGACGCTGGCACGGCTTGCGTCCCTGACCGGTAGCGACAAGCCGCTGATCGTGCTGACCACGGTCAACGCCGTCGTTCAGCGCGTGCCGGCGCGCGACCTCGTTGCGGCGCAGGCGCTGTCGGTCGCGCCGGGCAACGTCGTGCCGATGGACACCATCGTCGCCTGGCTCGAACACAACGGCTACAACCGCTCCTCGACCGTGCGCGAGCCCGGCGAATATGCGGTGCGCGGCGGCATTCTGGACCTGTTTCCGGCCGGCCTGGAACAGCCCGTCCGTTTCGACTTCTTCGGCGACAGCCTGGAATCGATCCGCACCTTCGATGCCGAGACCCAGCGCACGCTGCTCGACATGCGCGCGCTCGATCTCGTGCCGATCTCCGAATTCCAGCTCGTCACCGACACCATCCGCCGCTTTCGGATGGGCTATGTCGCCGAGTTCGGCGCGCCCGAGCGCGACGATGCGCTGTACGAGGCCGTCAGCGAGGGCCGCCGTCATCCCGGCATGGAACATTGGCTGCCCCTGTTCCAGGACCGGATGGACACGCTGTTCGACTATCTGCAGGGCGCGGCGATCGCGATCGAGCCGCAGGTCGAGGATGCCGTCCGCGAGCGCTTCAAGCAGATCCTTGATTATTACCAGGCACGCCGCGATGCGATGGAGCATCCGGGCGGCGGCGCCATCTACAAGCCGCTGCCGCCTGACCGGCTCTATCTGACCGAGGAGGAATGGGGCAAGCGCGAGAGCGGGATGCCGCTGGTGCGGCTGACACAGTTTTCGGTACCTGCCGATGGTACCAGCGTGCTCGATGCCGGGGCACGCAAAGGCCGCGACTTCGCGCCGGAGCGCAACGATAGCAAGGTCAACGTCTTCGAAGCCGTCGTCGCACATGTGCATGGGCTGCTGACGAGCCGCAAGAAGGTGGTCATCGCGCTCTGGACGGAGGGCTCGCGCGACCGTATGACCTCGATGCTGCGCGATCACAAGCTCACGCCTGTGACCAGCGTCAACAGCTGGCGCACGGTGCAGGCGACCCCGCGCAACGAGACCATGCTCGCCGTGCTCGGCCTGGAAAGCGGTTTCGAGACCGACGAGATCGCGCTCATCAGCGAGCAGGACATCCTCGGCGATCGCCTGGTCCGGCCGCGCAAGGCGAGCCGCAAGCTCGACAATTTCATCTCGGAGGTGACGAGCCTTGCCGCCGGCGACATCGTGGTCCACGTCGACCACGGCATCGGCCGCTTCATCGGCCTGCAGACGCTGGACGTCGCCGGCGCGCCGCATGACTGCCTCGAGCTGCATTATGCCGCCGAGACAAAACTGTTCCTGCCAGTCGAGAACATCGAGCTGCTGTCGCGTTATGGCTCCGACCAGACCACGGTCGAACTCGATCGTCTCGGCGGCTCGGGCTGGCAGACGCGCAAGGCCAAGCTGAAGAACCGCATCCGCGAGATCGCGGGCGAGCTGATCAAGATCGCCGCCGAGCGCCACCTGCACGAGGCGCCGAAGCTGCCGGTGCAGCCGGGCCTCTACGACGAGTTCTGCGCGCGCTTCCCCTATGACGAGACCGAGGATCAGCTTGGCGCGATCGAGTCCACGCTGAAGGATCTCGAGCTCGGCCGTCCCATGGACCGGCTGATCTGCGGCGACGTCGGCTTCGGCAAGACCGAGGTGGCGCTACGCGCCGCCTTCGCGGTCGCGCTGGAAGGCAAGCAGGTCGCGGTCGTGGTGCCGACCACGCTGCTCGCTCGCCAGCACCACAAGACGTTCACGGAGCGGTTCAAGGGTTTCCCGGTGCAGGTCGCGCAGGCCTCGCGCCTGGTTCCGGCCAAGCAGCTCAATCTGGTCAAGAAAGGCCTCACGGACGGCTCGGTCGATATCGTCGTCGGCACCCACGCGCTGCTCAGCAAGTCGATCAAGTTCCGCGACCTCGGCCTGCTGATCGTCGACGAGGAGCAGCATTTCGGTGTCACCCACAAGGAGCGGCTGAAGCAGCTCCGCGCCGAGGTGCACGTGCTGACGCTGTCAGCGACGCCGATTCCGCGCACGCTTCAATTGGCGCTCACCGGCGTGCGCGAGCTCTCGATCATCGCATCGCCCCCGGTCGACCGCCTCGCGGTCCGCACCTTCGTCGCCCCGCACGATCCGCTGATGATCCGCGAGGCGCTGCTGCGCGAGCGCTATCGCGGCGGCCAGGCGTTCTACGTGGTGCCGCGCATCGACGACCTCGCCGAGGTCAAGGACTTCCTCGACAAGAACGTGCCGGAGATGAAGGTCGCGGTCGCGCACGGGCAGATGCCGCCCGCCGTGATCGAGGACATCATGACCGCGTTCTACGACGGCAAGTTCGATATCCTGCTGTCGACCACGATCGTGGAATCCGGCCTCGACATTCCCAATGCCAACACGCTGATCGTGCATCGCGCCGACATGTTCGGCCTCGCCCAGCTCTATCAGCTCCGCGGCCGCGTCGGCCGTTCCAAGCTGCGGGCCTATGCGCTGTTCACGCTGCCGGCGCAGCAGAAGATCACGGCGCAGGCCGAGCGCCGGCTCACCGTGCTGCAATCGCTGGAGACGCTGGGCGCGGGCTTCCAGCTCGCCTCGCACGACCTCGACATCCGCGGCGCCGGCAATATCCTGGGCGAGCAGCAGTCCGGCCATATCAAGGAGGTCGGCTTCGAGCTCTACCAGTCGATGCTGGAGGAGGCGATCGTCAACCTCAAGGCCGGCGTGTCCGAGCCCGCCGCCGATCGCTGGTCGCCGACCATCACCATCGGCATGCCCGTGCTCATTCCGGAGGACTATGTCGGCGATCTCTCGGTGCGGCTGTCGCTCTACCGGCGGCTCGCCGACCTCGACAGCGAGGAGGAGATCGAGAACTTCGGCGCCGAGATGCGCGATCGTTTCGGCGTGCTGCCGGACGAGGTGCGCTATTTGTTCAAGGTCGCCGCGATCAAGGCGTTCTGCCGTCAGGCCAATGTCGGCAAGATCGACGCCGGCCCGAAGGGCGCCGTGATCGCCTTCCGTGATAATTCATTCGCCCATCCCGATCGGCTAGTGAGCTTCATCCGCAGCCACGGCCAGGCCGCGAAGGTGCGGCCCGACATGAAGGTGGTATTCCTGCAGGACTGGGAGACGCCGGAAGAGCGCCTGGCCGGCACCACCGAGATCATGCGCCAGCTGGCGCAGCTCGCGCAGAGCAAGAAGGCGGCGTAGGCTTCAGGTCTCACCACGTCATTGCGAGCGCAGCGAAGCAATCCAGACTGTTCCCCGCGGAAAGATTCTCGATTGCTTCGCTACGCTCGCAATGACGGTGTTTGTTGTGGCAGCTCGCGAGGTACCTACGAGGCCGCGCGCGACGCGTCGGCCGACAGCCGTCCGAGCAGCGACCGTGCCGTATCCGACGGCGATAGCGAATCCACCGAGACGACGGGATCGCTCCGCATCTCGTGCTTGCCATTGGACGTGTGCCGCATCACTGCAGAGAGACGGCGGGCGATCATGTGCGCGGTGCGGAAGTCGGTCTCCGCGAACACGACGATGACCGAACCGTCCTTCTGCGCCACGCCAAAATCCATCTGCCGCATCAGGCGGCTGAGAATGCGCGCGGCATCGAGCTGGGCGCGGGAATTGCCGGGGTCGAAGGCGAAGCGCGCGACCGAGAGGCCGCCGCCACGAGCCAGCGTCTGCTCGACCGCCTTGGCAAAATCGCGCGCAAAGGCCTCCACCGTGAGCAGGCCGCTGCGCGGGTCGAGCCAGCCGCCGGCATCGATCGAGCGCAGCGTGCGGCTCAGTTGGGCTTCCATCGCGTGTTGGCGGATCAGGGGCAGCGCGTTGGCGGCGACCTTGGCCGGCTCGCCGGGGATCAGCTCGAGATTGGGCAGGTCGTAAGTCTGCGTGAGCTGATGCGCAGTGACGATCACGGGCAGGCTGCGGAAGCGGGTATCCTCGGCGAGCACAGTGAGGAAGGCATCGGTCACGCGGGCGGTAAAACCTTCGGCGAGCACGACGCCGTCGAGGTCGCGGGTGTTGAGATGTTTGGCCGCGGCCTCGATCGAGAGCGCACCGACGACGCCGACGCGCTCGCCGAGCGCGACGGAAAGCGCAGGGTAAGCCGCGCCGCGGCCGATCAGAAGCACCGTGGCATCCCGAATGGGATCGGCCTCCGGCAGGGCGACCTTCACCTCGGGCAGCCGGCGCAGCACCGTGGCATGAAGCGTGCGAATGCGCAGCGCGGCGCGAAGCCGCGCGATCAGGCGTTCGGAATGGCCGACGCGCGAGGAGGAGAAGGGCAGGGCGTTGTGCGGGAGCGCGCCTGCCGCATCCAGCGCCACGAAGGGAAGGTAGGGCGATTGCTCTGCGATCTTCCTGGCGAGCAGCGCCAGATGCGGCTCGTGCCCGGCATCCATCGCGGCGAGAACCACGGCCGGCTGCACCTCTTCGACCGCGCGCGTCGCGCCGGCCCAGCCGGTGTCGATCACAGGGAAGAATCGCGCCTCGTCCAGCGCCGCGATGAAGGCCGGCCGCTCGCCATTGGACACAAACAGGATCGGGCCAGCCTGGGACATCGAGAGACTCTGATCACGCGACAGGTGCCGCGCAATCTAGTCCGGCCGCCTTAATGCAGCGTCAATGGAACAGTCGAAATGACCCTCAACCCGGCCCGGAACGGTCGCGAAAAGCTTCGACCATCAGGGGGTTAAGCCCGAGTTCGCTGAGCGCCTCGCGGGCGCGGGCATTGTCCTGGGCGCGGCCCGCGAGCCGGTGACCGGAGAGCCGGTCAGGCAGCGCGGTCAGCAGGGCGCCCTGGCCGAGCCGGCGCGCCCATTCCTGGAGGTCGTTGGAGAGGAAGCGGTAGCCGCCGACCGCCATGATCCCGGAGGGCGGGGCGGTGATGCAGATCGCGCCGCTGGGACGGTCGAGCCTCGCGGCATATCCGGTGTCGACGTAGTCGCGTGGCGGCTGCGCGATCAGGCTGTCGCCGACCGGCGGCGGCGGAGCGTAGGCCGCGATCGGCACCATCGGGCCGCGCAGCCCGAGCGTGCCCTTCGGCGTCAGCAAAATCTCGCCGGCGATCGACGAACCCGACTGCTCGCGCGGCGCGCCGTGCGGTCCCGGCATCACCGGCACCGGCATGCCGTCCTCGCCACGCCGGGCGCCGAACAATCCGGCCTCGCCGAACAGATAGACGTCAGTGAACGGCGCGTGCGGCGCGATCCATGCCTCGCTCGCCGCCACCTGCTCGGGGGCACGCCACAGACCGATGACGTTGCGCAAGGTCGGCATCCGCGCCGCCAGATCGGAATCGCCGAGCCGCTGGGCAAATTGCGCCGGTGCGATCAGCACGTCGCATTCGTGCGCGTTGATCTGCTGCTCCAGCACGTCGTTCTCGAACGGATGATGCAGCGCCAGCGTGCCGCCGCACAGCAGCCACACCGCGAGCGAGGAGGCGAGCCCTGCGAACGACATCGGCGTGAACGCCGCCATCACGGTCGCGCCCTGCCTGATGTCGGCTTCCAGCGACATCGCGAGCCCACCGGCGATCAGGCTGAAATGCGGCCGCGGCACCGGACGAAAGCCTTCCGCGGTGACGTCGAAGGAGATCATCGCCGCTTTGCGGCCATCCTGAATCACGGCGCGCGCGGTGCCGGGCGGACGGGCCTGCACCTCGTCGAGCGAGGCCATGCCTTCGGGCAGGTTGGTGCCGAAGCCGCAGACATGGCGAATCGAGAAGGCTTCCGCGGCCGCGTGCATTGCGAGATCGGCATAGCTGACGCCGTCGACCGTGCTCATGGTGACGATGGCGCGCGCCGCGGTGCGGTTCAGAGCGGCGGTCAGTTCTGCATGGCGCCAGAGCAGCGGCAGCACGGCAACGACGAGGCCGGCGCGATGGGCGGCAAGAACGGTGAGCACGAACTCGACCGTATTCGGCAGCTGGATGGCGATGACGGAATTGGCCGGCAGGCCTGATTCGACGAAATAGGCGGACAGCGCCTCGATGGCCGTATCAGCCTCGGCATAGCTCATCCGCCGCGGCTGGAGCCCGGTCACTCGGAACTTGTTCAGGGGGTCGAGCAGAGCGGTCGCGTGCGGCTGCCGCATCAGCGTGCGCTGAAACAGCGTGTCGAGCGTCGGCGATACGGCTGGCTGGTTCACGGCGTCACTTTGCTTGATGAGCTTGCGGCGGCCCCTTCGACCACCAGGTCTCCGGCAAATAGCCGGACAGCGAGGTGGCCTCTGGCCGTTCTATCCGATTCCAGCGCGCGATCCATTGCTCGGATACGTTAAACAGGGGGATTGTATAGAAACCGGAGATCAAAGCGCGATCGAGCGCCCGTACCGCGGATACGAAATCCGTATGTTCACGGGCTTCCAGCAGCGCGGCGATCATCGCGTCGATCGCGGGATCCCGCGCCCCCATGTAGTTGCGGGTGCCCGGATTGTCGGCGGCAGCGCTCCCCCAGTAGAAATATTGCTCGTTGCCGGGCGACAGCGACTGGTCCCAGCGGTTCTGGATCATGTCGAATTCGTAGGCGAGACGGCGCTGGTCGAACTGCACGGGATCGACCGATCGCACGCTCGGCTCGATGCCGGCGCGCCTGAGGTCGCGCTGGAAGGCAAGCGCGACGCGTTCCTGATCGCGGGTCGTGACCAGGATCTCGAAGGTGAAGGGCGCCTTGGTCGCGCGGTTGCGCAGCACGGTGCCGTCGAGATCGTAGCCGGCCTCCGACAACAGCTTCAGGGCCGCGCGTAGCGTGGTCCGGTCGCGGCCCGAACCGTCGGTCACCGGCAGGCGGTAGCTGCCGTCCATGATGTCAGGCGGGATCTGCGCGGCGAACGGCTTGAGCAGCTCGCGCTCGCGCGCATCGGCGGGATGGCCATACGCTGACAGATCCGAGCCAGCAAAATAGCCGGCGACGCGCGAGTAGAGGTTGAAGAAGTAGTTCCGGTTGACCAGCTCGAAATCGAACAGCAGCGTCAAGGCCTGACGCACGCGGATGTCGCCGAAGATGGGACGCCTCGTGTTGAACACCAGAAATTCGGAAGGTTGCGGCACGCCCGGCTTGAAGGTGTCGCGGATCACGTCGCCATTCTTCGCCGCGGGAAAGTCGTAGCCGTCGTGCCAGCGCAGCGGCTCGTGCTCGATGCGGAAATCATAGAGGCCGCGCTTGAAAGCTTCGAACTGGCCGTTGGCCTCGCGAAAATAGTCGAGCCTGATCTCGTCGAAATTGTAGAGCCCGCGATTGATGGGGAGGTCACGGCCCCAATAGTCGGGATTGCGGGTGAGCGTCACGCTGGCACCGGGCCTCACCGAGGTGACGCGATAGGGGCCTGAGCCGACCGGGCCCGTCAGCGTCGTCTCCTCGAAAGCCGCGACGTCGACCGCGTGTTTCGGCAGGATCGGCATCAGGCCGAGGATCAGCGGCAGTTCGCGGTCATTGGCTCCCGCAAGGTCGAAGCGAACGGTGAGGGGATCCAGCGCCTCGGCCTTTGCCACCTTGCCGTAATATTGCCGGTGGTTGGGGCGGCCGTGGTCGCGCAGCAACTGCCAGGAGAACAGCACGTCCTCGGCGCGGACCGGCTTGCCGTCCGAGAAGCGGGCGCGGGGATCGATGTGGAACGTGACAAAGCTGCGCTCGTCATCGGTCTCGACCGATCTGGCGAGCAGTCCGTACAGCGTGAACGGCTCGTCATTGCCGCGCGCGAGCAGGCTCTCGACCACGTAGTTCCGGACCGGCTGCACGGCCAGTCCCTTGACGATGAAGGGATTGAGGCTGTCGAAGGTGCCGAGAACGCCCCAGGTCAGCCGGCCGCCCTTGGGGGCGTCAGGATTGACGTAAGGCATATGGGTGAAATCGGCAGACATCGCCGGCTTGCCGTGCATGGCGATGGCGTGGGCTTCCTCGGCCCCTGCGCCGCTGGCCGGGAGCCCCAAGGCGAAAGCCAGGATACAGAGGCGGACGCAAAGACCTTCAGGACGGCCCTCGAGAAGGCGCTGGAACATGAACATCTGCACACGTTGATTCGAGGACCGCAGGCCTGAATCCTATCACAGGGATTTTCCCCGGGGCGTACGCCAGCGCGCGGCCAAAGACGCTTGTCGGCATTGATCTTTTCGTCGGCCACGTTAAGAAGGCGGGCAATCGCGCACGAGCGCCGAGCCGTCACTTATCCGCCTCATTTGACGGGGAGAGAGCCGCGCCCAACGTGGCCAGGCTCGGTGCGTCGAAGCGGTTCGGGCGCTTCCCGTTCAGAAAGGGTTTTCCGCAATGAATTTCCGTTACTTGGCCGCGTCCGTCCGGCCGCGCGGGCGACTTCTCGCCCTGTTGACGGCGACGGCGTTGGCCGTCCCGTTTGCCGCCGAGGCCCAGGCTCCCGCTCCGGGTGCTCCCGCGCCCAAGGCGGCTCCGAAGGCCGCTCCGAAGGCCGCCCCAAAGGCGCCGGCCCCGGCCGCTCAGGCACCCGCCCAGCCGGCTCCCGCCCAAGGCGCTCCGGCGCAGCAGGGCGCGGCCCAGCCGGCCGATCAGCAGATCCAGCTGATCTACGCCCCCTGGACCAAGTTCTGCCTCAAGGGTCAGGACGCCAACGCCAAGCAGGTCTGCTTCACCGGCAAGGACGGCCGTATCGAGTCGGGCCAGCCGGTCATCGCGGCCGTCATCATCGAGCCGGAAGGCGAGCCGAAGAAGATCCTGCGCGTGACGCTGCCGCTCGGCATGCAGTTGGTGCACGGTACCCGCATCATCGTGGACAACAATCCGCCGTTGCAGAGCCCTTATGTGATCTGCTTCCAGAACGGCTGCATGTCCGACTACGAGGCCACGCCCGAGTTCATCAACAACATGAAGAAGGGCCAGAACCTCGTTGTTCAGGCGATCAATGCCAACGGCGCACCGCTGACCTTGCCGCTGCCGCTCGCCGGCGAATTCCAGAAGGCCTATGACGGTCCGCCGACGGATCCGAAGGTGTTCGAGGAAACCCAGAAGAAGCTCCAGGAAGAGCTTCAGAAGAAGGCTGACGAGCAGCGCAAGAAGCTCGAGCAGCAGGGCACGCCGCCCGCCGGCCAGAAGTAATCGGGACCCAATCCCGGACATGAAAAGGCGCTCGGTTTCGAGCGCCTTTTTTGCTGGCCAGTTGATGGCTGCGAAAACTCAGTTCAGCGACGGATTGCGCGGGCGATAGCCGCCGGTCTTGTCCTTGACGAAGATCTCGGCGACCTGGGAATGCCGGACCGGTTCGCCGGAATCGTCCGGCACGAGATTCTGCTCGGAGACATAGGCGACGTATTCCGACTCCGAGTTCTCCGCGAGCAGATGATAGAACGGCTGGTCCTTGTGGGGCCGCACCTCCTCGGGGATCGACAGCCACCACTCCTCGGTGTTGTTGAATTCCGGATCGATGTCGAAGATCACGCCCCGGAATGAGAAGATCCGGTGGCGCACGACCTGTCCGATCTGGAATTTGGCGGTCCGCGCTTTAATCATTCCCCGTCGATAGACCAGGATTGTGGCCGATGCTAGTGCCCTGATCTGGAATTAACCCGCGGGTGCGGGGCAGATAACCCCCCAATCTTCAGAAAACACTTCATCAATGGTCGATATCCTCAATCTAGCTCTACCTTATTTTGGCTTGATCTTCGTTGGTTTCGCCTGTGGCAAGGTCAAATCCCTGCCGGAATCGGGCCTCGCCTGGATGAACTTCTTCCTGCTCTATGTGTCGCTGCCGGCGCTGCTGTTTGCGATCATGTCGAAGACGCCGTTCTCGGAATTGAACAACCCGCCATTCCTGGTCGCGACCACGCTGTCGACCGTTGCGGCGTTCACACTCGCGCTGGTCGTCGGCAAGGTTCTCGGCGGGCTGACGCTGCGCGAGGCGACGCTCGCCGGGCTCTCCGGCGGCTACGGCAATATCGGATACATGGGACCGGGGCTAGCGCTCGCCGTGCTCGGGCCGAAGGCGTCGGCGCCGACTGCGCTGATCTTCTGCTGCGACAGCATCTTCCTGTTCACGATCGTGCCGCTGCTGATCGAGCTTTCCGACCGCGATCATCCCTCGATCGTGCATGCCTTCGGCGTCGTGCTGAAGCAGATCGTGCTCAACCCGCTGATCATGTCGGCCTGTTTCGGCGCGGCCTTCGCATCGCTGCATGTCGAGATGCCGGTCGCGCTCGATCGCACCATCACGTTCCTCCAGAACGCAGCCGCCCCGACCGCGCTGTTCGTGCTCGGCGTGACCGTGGCGCTCCGCCCGTTCGATCGGGTCCCGTGGGAAGTGCCGGGCGTGATCGCGATCAAGCTCCTGATCCACCCGCTTGCGGCGTTCGGCCTGATGCTGGCGTTCGGCCCGTTCGCGCAGCCCTGGGCCGCGACCGCCGTGCTGATGGCCTCGCTGCCGCCGGCGCTGAACGTGTTCGTCATCGCCCGGCAGAACGACGCCTGGATCGAGTCCGCCTCCGTCGCGGTGCTGCTCGGGACGTTTGCGTCCGTGGTCACCCTGACCAGCGTGATGTGGGCGATCCAGACTGGTCGGCTGGCGTTTCCTTGAGCGGCGGTTACTTCCGCCAGGTCGGCGTCAGGCCTTCGCGCATCGCAAAACGCCGGAGCGGGCCGATCGCGCCGAGCAGGTGCATGCCGACCGCGCGGACCGGCTGGAGCGGCAGGAAATCGTTGAGCAGCGAGCGGTTGGCGATGTCGATCGCAAAGGTCCGGCTCAGGATGTCCGGACGCCGGGCCCGGTCGTAGCGCTTGAGCACGTCTGCTGCGCCGGGATCCTGGCCCGATGCGATGGCGTCACCTGCAAGCCTCGCAATGTCGGCGGCATCGCGGAGGCCGAGATTGAGACCCTGGGCCCCGATCGGGGGAACCACATGGGCGGCTTCGCCGACCAGCGCGATGCGGTCGCGGCCGAAGGATTTGGGACGTTCGATCGCCAGCGGGAACAGATGGCGGCCCGGCTCGACCGTCATGCGTCCGAGGACCGAATGCGACTGCTTCTCGATCGCGGCGGACAATTCTTCGTCGGTCAGGCCGCGAAGCCGCTCGGCGTCAGCAGGCGCCGAGACCCAGACGACGCTGGAGCGATCGCCGGGCAGGGGCACGAACACGCAAGGACCGTGCGGGGTGTGGAACTCGGTCGAGACGTTGCGATGGGGCCGCGCGTGGCCGACATTGAAGGTCAGCGCCGTCTGGGTCAGCTCGCGCCGCGTCACCGCGATGCCGGAGGCTTCGCGGCAGAGCGAATGCCGGCCGTCGGCGCCGACCACGAGGCGGGCCGAGAGAAATTGCGCAGCGGCGGTGCGGATTGCGACGTCATCGGCTTCGATGACGACAGTTTCGGCCTCGTCGTCGAAACGGACGAGACCGGGCAGTTCGGCCGCGCGCGCTTCCAGCGCCAGCATCAGCGAGCGGTTGTCGATATTGTAGCCGAAGGCATCGAGGCCGATTTCGTGGCAGGAGAACCGGACCTCAGGCGCGCGGAAGAGCCGGCCGGTGTCGTCGACGAGCCGCATGATTTCCAGCGCGGCCGCCTTGTCTTTGCAACGCGGCCAGACGTCGAGGCTCTCCAGCAGATCGACGGAGGCACCGAGTAGCGCCGTGGTTCGATTGTCGGCATAGGGCATGCGACGTGCCACCAGCGCGGTCCGTGCGCCCGCCTGCGCCAATGCGATAGCCGCGCTAAGTCCCGCCGGTCCGCCGCCGATTACGGCGGCGTCAAAGAGTGTCGATGCATCTGTCATGGAACGACATTGGACACGGCCCGCGGCAAATTCAAGCCCACTCATATTTCCCTGATTTTATGACGAATTGTGCAACCGGACGCCGCAATGGCTTATGTGCAAACCGGTGTCATTCTGATAGCAGAAGCCATGGACAGCCAAGAGGATTCCCTGAAGCCCAGGCCCGCGATCCGCGCCGCTGCCTTCTCGGTGCACATCTTCACCGCGTTCGGTGCGGCGATCGCGCTGCTGGCGATGCTCGAGGCCGTGCGCGAGCACTGGGCGGCGATGTTTCAATGGCTGGGCGTCGCCCTCATCATCGACGCGATCGACGGGCCGATTGCGCGCCGGCTCAACGTCAAGGACGTGCAGCCGAACTGGTCGGGCGACGTGCTCGATCTCGTGGTCGATTTCGTCACTTACGTCTTCGTGCCGGCCTATGCGATCGTGGCCAGCGGCTTGCTGCTGCCGGTCGCGGCACCCTTGCTCGGCGTCGCCATCATCGTCACCAGCGCATTATATTTCGCCGATCTGCGCATGAAGGCGGACGACAATCATTTCCGCGGTTTTCCGGCGCTGTGGAATGCGGCGGCGTTCTACCTGTTCCTGCTGCACTGGCCACCGCTGCTCTCGACGCTGCTGGTCGCAAGCCTGGTGGTGCTGACCTTCGTGCCGTTCCACGTGCTGCATCCGGTGCGCGTCGTGCGGCTGCGCTGGCTGACGATGTCGCTGATCGCGATCTGGGCTCTGCTCTCCTTCTACACGCTGCAGATGGACTTTCGCGTCGGCACCGGCGTGACTGTCGCGCTCTGCGCGATCGCGCTCTGGATCAGCTTCAGCGACGCATTGATACGGCTGACAAGATCCTTCGCATGATGCACCTGTTGACCAGCCCCGAAGCCTGGGCCGCGCTCCTCACTTTGACCGCGCTCGAAATCGTACTCGGCATCGACAACGTCATTTTCCTGTCAGTGATCGTCTCGCGCATTCCCGAGAAGCAGGCGCACCGCGCCCGCCAGATCGGGCTCGCGCTGGCGCTGATCTTCCGCATCATCCTGCTGAGCCTCCTGGTCTGGCTGATCGGCCTGACCGCCCCGGTGTTTTCATTTTCGGGTTACGGCTTCTCGTGGCGCGACCTCATCCTGATCGGCGGCGGCCTGTTTCTGATCGCGAAGGCGACGCACGAGATTCACGGCGAGGTCGAAGCCGATGACGGCGAGGGCGGCGGGAAGCCCCCTCGCAACGCTTTCTTCTGGGTGATCGTCCAGATCGTGATCATCGACATGGTGTTCTCGCTGGACTCGATCATCACCGCGATCGGCATGGCGCAGGACCTCGAGATCATGATCGCGGCCGTCGTGATCGCCTGCCTGATCATGTACATTTCGTCCGGTCCGGTGTCGCGATTCGTCGCGGAGCACCCGACCACGAAAATGCTGGCGCTGGCCTTCCTGGTGCTGATCGGCGTCGCGCTGGTTGCGGACGGATTCCAATTCCACATCCCGCGCGGCTACATCTATTTCGCGATTGCGTTCTCGGCGGCGGTCGAGTTCTTCAACGTGCTGGCGAAACGCAACCGCAGGAAAACCGCCAAGCCGTCGGTCTAGGCGTTCCAGCCGGCGTCGAGTTGACAAGGCGGGCGCGATGTCTTTCGCTGGTCCGCCAGAAGAGGAGGTCAGGTGATGACCAAAGCCGTCCGTGTGCACAAGGTCGGAGGCCCCGAAGCCCTGGTCTATGAGAGCGTCGATGTTCCGGCGCCCGGCCCCGGCGAGGTGCGCATCCGCCAGCATGCCGTCGGCCTGAACTTCATCGACGTCTATTACCGCACCGGCCTCTACAAGGCGCCGGGGCTGCCCTTCATCGCCGGCAACGAGGCCTCGGGCGAGGTCGTCGCGGTCGGGCCGGGGGTGACGAATTTCCATCCAAGCGACCGCGTCGCCTACTACCACAATCTCGGTGCCTATACCGGGGAGCGCAACATCCCCTGGGAGCGGCTGGTCAAGCTGCCCGACCACATCACCTACGAGCAGGGCGCCGTGCTGATGCTGAAGGGGCTGACGGTCTGGTATCTCCTGCACAAGACCTTCAAGGTCGAGCCGCATCATCGCGTGCTGATCCATGCCGCGGCCGGCGGCATCGGCCTGCTCGCCTGCCAATGGGCGAGGGCCATGGGCGCCCACGTCATCGGCACCGTCGGCTCGCGCGAGAAGGCTGCGCTTGCCGAGGCCAATGGCTGCGACCATGTCATCCTCTACAACGAGGAAGACTTCGTCGCGCGCGTCAAACAGATCAGCCGCAACGAGGGTTGCGACGTGGTCTATGACGGCGTCGGCAAGGCGACGTTCCCGGGCTCGCTGTCGTGCCTGAAGCCGCGCGGGATGTTCGTCTCCTTCGGCAATGCCTCAGGCCCGGTGCCGCCGTTCTCGATCGCCGAGCTCAACACCCACGGCTCGTTGTTTGCGACCCGGCCCAAGCTCAACGACTATATCGGCACGCGCAAGGAATTGCTGGAAGGCGCCGACACGCTGTTCGCCGCCGTCATCAACGGCAAGCTGCACGTGCCGATCAACCATGCCTACGCGCTCAAGGACGCCGCCAAGGCGCATATCGATCTCGAAAGCCGCAAGACCACGGGCGCGTCGATCTTGAAGCCGTAGTACTTCCGGCATCATCCGCTCCCGTGTCCCGGACAAGCTGCAACGCGTAAGCGTTGCGGCGCAGAGCCGGGAGCCAGATGCGGCACACAATGTGGAGAGATGGGCCCCGGCTCTGCAGCGCACCGCCGAAGGGGCGCTGCGCTGCGTCCGGGGCACGAGACAGACCTTACGCCACGCGCCGTGCCGCGCCGGCCCTGGTCAAGATCCCGTCGAGACAATCGATCATCTCGGCGATCTCAGCTCGCGTGACGTTCAGCGCCGGCATGAAGCGCAACGTGTCGACCTGTGGCGCGTTGAGGAGCACGCCGGCCTCGAACGCCTGCGCGACGATGCCGGGTGCGATCGGCAGCTTGAGGTCGAGCGCGAGCAGGAGGCCGCGGCCTCGCACTTCGCCGAGCCCATGCCGCGCCGAGACCTTCTGCAATTCGCTTTCGAGCAGCAGTCCGGTTTCGGTCGCGGTCTTCAGGAAATCCGGCTTGCTGACTTCGTCGAGCACCGCGAGCCCCACCGCGCACATGATCGGGTTGCCGTTGAACGTGCCGCCCTGGTCACCGTGCTCGAAGCAGGCCGCGCGTTCGGTCGCGAGCAGGGCTGCGAGCGGCACGCCGCCGCCGATGCCCTTGCCGAGCGTCATGATGTCGGGCGCGATGGCTGTGTGCTCGTAGTGGAAGAGCTTGCCGGTCCGGCCCATCCCGGTCTGGATCTCGTCGAAGATCAAGAGGAGGCCGTGCGCGTCGGTGAGGGCGCGCAACTCTTGCAAGAACTGATCGGTCGCCGGCCACACGCCTGATTCACCCTGGATCGGCTCGAGCATCACAGCGACGGTGTTGTCGTTGATCAGCTTTTCGACCGACGCGATGTCGTTGAGCTTCGCCTTCTTGAAGCCGGCGACCTTCGGCTCGAATAGCGGCTCAAAGGCCTTCTTGCCCGAGGCCGACATCGTCGCCAAGGTGCGGCCGTGAAAGCCGCCTTCGAAGCTGATGATCTCGAACGCGCCACCTCTGTGGATGCTGCCATATTTGCGCGCGAGCTTGATCGCGCCCTCGTTGGCTTCCGCACCGGAATTGGCAAAGAACACCCGGTCGAACGCGCTGTTTGCGACCAGTGCCTGCGCGAGTTTCAGGCTGGGCTCGTTGTAGAAGGCCGGGCTTGGCGTCAGCAGCCGCTTGGCCTGCGCGGCAAGCGCGTCGGCGATCGCGGGCGGGGAGTGGCCGAGGCAGTTCACGGCCCAGCCCTGCACGAAATCGAGATAGCGCTTGCGGCTGTCGTCCCAGAGGTAGGAGCCGGCGCCGCGGACGAACACGGTTTTGGGCCGAGCGGTGATGTCCATCAACGCGTCATACGGATGGGTGGCGTTGGTCATGTCGAACTCCTCTTGAGGCGGGGGAAAGGGTGCGCGAACAGCAAAAAGGCCGCACCTTGCGGGTGCGGCCTTTTCGAAAACTTACGCTGAATTCAGTGCTTCAGCGGCGTCGTCGGACATGGCGCACCCTCTCATCGTCGCGGGAGCGACGACGGAGCATTTCGGTGCGCTGATGGGTCCGAGCATTGATCATGGGGCGCGGCAATACATGCGAATGGTGGGACTTGTCAAGCGGCGGTTTGCAGGACACACGCCCGGCGTGCATGGGGCAGGAGAGAGATGCGCGCCTTGAAACCATCACGTCTCTAGCGCGTTTGTGATCAGCGAACGCGAATTGGCTCGAACCGAACGCATGACGGTTCGGACCAAGAGGGGCGGGACCAACCAGATTGTTTTTAAAGCCTTGTCCGACACGCCTTATTCGATCGACCTCGACAGCATTCGCGGCGCGTTTCCGCCGGGTATCGAGGCGCCGCCGCTGTTGCTGGACTTCGCCGGCTGGCTGAAGGGACGGCCCTGGGGCAGCGTCGGCTGCTTCTCGCTGCAGGGCCAGTTTTCCGATCACGCCCCCATTGTCGACGGCAGTCCCTTGCGCGACAGGTTTTCGCTGTTCATGCGGCTGCCGGATGGCTCGGCTGTTGGCGGCTGGTATGGCGCGGGTCTCGACCGCGACAATCCGCCGATCGTGGGGCTTGGGTCCGAGGGCGATTACGCGCTGCTGGCGCCGAGCCTCGATGGCCTGCTCGCAAAACTGACGTCGCAACAATTCGACAAGGCGTGGCACGATCTGCTGCCGCACGACGACGTCGAATGCCAAACGGTCGAGCTCGCGCAATGGCTCACCGGACGGCTGAGCGGGGAGACGGCGGCGCCCGATGACGATCCGTCGGAGTTGCCCGACTTTCGCGGCTTCATGGAAAAATGGAGCCGGGATCGCGAAGACTACTGGGCCAATCATCGCTTGATGGCCGAACTCGGCTGGCGCCTGGCCGCGCATCTGCCGAAGGGCAAGAAGCCCTGGGACAGGACGAGCTTCGAGATCGCAATCGTCGGCAGGCAATACCAGGCGCGTGTCCTGACCGGCGGGCCGCAGCCGTTCGAGGAAGCCGCCTCGATCGAATCCCTGCTGCGCGATCTGCGTGAGGAGATGCGGAAGGCGCAGCCCGAGCTCGGGCTGTGGTACGCGATGAAATTCGGGCTCCATGCCGACGGCCGGGTGATGCCAAACTTCGAATACGATCTGCGCCCGAGCATCGATGGCGAGCCTGCGAAACTATCCGAGGCGCAAGCCGATCTCGCCCGCGCACCGCGGCCGGAGCGCTGGGTGCCGAAATGGCTGGCGGGATCTTGAGGCTCGCAATCACGCGATGCCGCCGCCCAGCCGGCGCGCCGAAATCTTTGCACCTTCGATCCCCCTTGACTTAGAGCGCGCTCGAAGGGGTATCTGTACATGCGTCAGTACGAGAACGGGCACACATGAAGATCGGCGACCTCGCAAAACGAACCGGCCTGTCGACGCACACGCTGCGCTATTATGAGCGCATCGGGCTGCTGCCATACGCCGACCGGGATCGCTCCGGCCAGCGCGACTTTGACGCATCGATCCTCACATGGATCGAATTTCTCGGTCGGCTCAAGACCACGGGAATGCCGATCCGGGACATGTTGCGTTACGCGGCGCTTCGTGACGAAGGCGACCCTACCGGCACAGGCCGGCGGCAGATCCTGGAAGTCCACCGGGAACAGGTGCGCACGCAGATTGCCGAACTCCAGGAATGCCTGCTCGTCCTTGACACCAAGATCGCCGGCTATGCCAGCGATGAACAGAGGACGAACGAAAATGACGCACGCCTCAACACAAGACGAAAGCCGCTTCGATCGCGGCCAGCGGGCCCTGTCACGCATCGACGGCAGAGCTGGTGAAGCGGTCGTTGCCTCACTCGCCGACATTGCTCCGGATTTCGCACGATACGTGATCGAGTTTCCGTTCGGTGACATTTACTGCCGCCCGGACCTCGGCCTGCGCGATCGAGAGATCGCCACGATCGCCGCGCTGACGGCGCTCGGAAATGCCGCGCCTCAGCTCAAAGTGCATCTCGAGGCGGGTCTGAATGTCGGGCTGTCTCGCGACGAGATCGTGGAGATCATCATGCAGATGGCCGTCTATGCGGGCTTCCCGGCGGCGCTGAACGGGCTGTTCGCAGCCAAGGAAGTATTCGCCGCGCGTGACGAACAGCAGGCGTCGGGAGAAGCGACATGACCGCGTAGTTCGGCACGCACAGCATGAACGCCGGCTGCTGGAATGCCTGAGGCGCGCCGGTCTTGCCGGCCGCAGCCGGAATCTCAGAATCCCGCGACGCTGCCGTGCAGATCGTACTGGTCGGCGCGTTCGATCTTCGCGGTGACGATCTCGCCGACGCGCAAGGGTCGGCGGCTCGACAGGTAGACGGCGCCGTCGATCTCCGGCGCATCGGCCTTGGAGCGGCCTTTTGAGACGGTCGGCCCGACCTCGTCGACGATGATCTGCTGGCGCGTGCCGACCTTGCGCTTCAGCCTGCGTGCCGAAATCTTCTGCTGGCGCGCCATCAGCGCGTTGTAGCGCTCCTGCTTGATCTCTTCCGGCACGGGGTTCTCGATCGCGTTTGCGGTCGCGCCGGCGACGGGCTCGTATTTGAAGCAGCCGAGCCGATCGATCTCGGCCTCGTCCAGCCAGTCGAGCAGATAGGCGAAATCGGCATCGGTTTCGCCGGGGAAGCCGACGATGAAGGTCGAGCGCAAAGCGAGATCGGGACATTGCTCGCGCCAGCGCTTGATCCGCGCCAGCGTCTTGTCCTGCCCCGCCGGGCGCTTCATCGCCTTCAGCACCTCGGGGCTTGCGTGCTGGAACGGGATGTCGAGATAGGGCAGCACCTTGCCCTCGTTCATCAGCGCGATGACCTCGTCGACATGCGGGTAGGGGTAGACGTATTGCAAGCGGACCCAGGCGCCGAGTTCGCCGAGCTCGCGCGCGAGGTCGATGAATTTGGCGCGGACCTGGCGATCCTTCCACGGGCTCTCGGCGTATTTGAGATCGACGCCGTAGGCCGAGGTGTCCTGCGAGATCACCAGCAGCTCCTTGACGCCGGCGCCGACCAGGCGCTCGGCCTCGCGCAGCACGTCGTTGGCGGGTCGCGAAACCAGGTCGCCGCGCAGCTTCGGAATGATGCAGAAGGTGCAGCGGTTGTTGCAGCCTTCGGAAATCTTCAAATAGGCGTAGTGCCGGGGCGTTAGCTTGATACCCTGCGGCGGCACCAGATCGAGATGCGGATTGTGGGCGGGCGGCAGCGCGCGATGCACGGCGTCCAGCACGCTCTCATATTGCTGCGGGCCGGTGATGGAGAGCACGCCGGGATAGGCCTGCTCGATCTGCTCGGGTTCCGCGCCCATGCAACCGGTCACGATCACCTTGCCGTTCTCGGCCATGGCCTCGCCAATCGCCGAGAGCGATTCCTGCTTGGCGCTGTCGAGGAAGCCGCAGGTGTTGACGATGACGATGTCGGCCCCGTCATGCTTGCGCGCGAGCTCGTAGCCCTCGGCGCGTAGACGCGTGATGATGCGCTCGGAATCCACCAAAGCCTTGGGGCACCCGAGCGACACGAAGCTGACCTTGGGCGCAGCCGTCTGATCCATATCCAAATCTGCCTGATTGACAGGGTTGAGCTAGTCCCAATTGCCCATAATTACAACCCTTTGCATGGCCGGCGGGCATGCTATGGATGAATCACTGGTGGTGAGTGAGCAATGAGCGCCGAACAGTCGCCCAAAATCGTGATCGTCGACGAAAGCCCGATCCGGGCTGCGATCCTCGAGGAAGGGTTGCGCGAGGCCGGATTCACGCAGATCGTCCATATCAGCGAGATGCAGAGCCTGCTCGCCCGTATTTATGCGGTCGATCCTGACATCATCCTGATCGATCTGGAAAACCCCAGCCGCGACGTGCTGGAGGCGATGTTCCAGGTCAGCCGCGCCGTGAAGCGGCCGATCGCGATGTTCGTCGACCAGAGCGATTCATCCTCGATCCAGGCCTCGGTCGAGGCGGGGGTGTCCGCCTATATCGTCGACGGGCTGAGGAAGGAGCGCATCAAGCCGATCCTCGATCTCTGCGTGTCGCGCTTCAATGCCTTCGCAAAACTCCAGGAGGAACTGGAGCGCACCAAATCGCAGCTCGAGGATCGCAAAGTCATCGAGAAGGCCAAGGGCATCCTGATGAAGGTGAAAGGCCTGACCGAGGACGAGGCCTATGTGCTGCTGCGCTCCACTGCGATGCGCGAGAAGAAGAAAATCGGCGAGATCGCCCAGTCGATCATCACCGCGTCGGAGATGCTGAAATGACCGCTCCCCTCCGCATCGGGTTCATTCCGCTGGTCGATGCCGCAGCGCTGATCGTTGCCGTCGACAAGGGATTTGCCGCGGCCGAAGGGCTCGAGGTCGAACTGGTCCGCGAGGTCTCCTGGTCCAACGTGCGCGACAAGCTCAATATCGGCTTGTTCGACGCCGCGCATCTGCTCGCGCCCGTCGCGATTGCGTCCTCGCTCGGTCTCGGCCACGTCAAGGTGCCGATCGCGGCGCCCTTCAATCTCGGCATCAACGGTAACGCAATCACGGTCTCGCCGGCGCTTCATGCCGCGCTGATGGAGGAGATCGACGGCGACCGGTTCGATCCGCTCGCCACGGCAAAAGCGTTGGCGCGCGTCGTCGCCAAGCGGCGCAAAGCGGGGGCCGATCCGTTGACCTTCGGCATGACCTTCCCGTTCTCGACTCACAATTACCAATTGCGGTTCTGGATGGCGGCGGCCGGCGTCGATCCCGACGAGGACGTGCGGCTGGTGGTGTTGCCGCCGCCCTATATGGTCGACAGTCTCGCCAATGGGCATGTCGATGCGTTCTGCGTCGGCGCGCCCTGGAATTCGATCGCTGTCGATCTCGGGATCGGCCACATCCTGCATTTCGTTTCCGACATCCTGGCCCATGCGGCGGAGAAAGTCCTGGCGCTCCGCCAGGTCTGGGCCGACAAGAATCCGGAGGTGGTCGCCAGCCTGGTGCGCGCGGCGGTGAAAGCCGCCGAGTTCATCGAGCATCCGGAAAACCGGACCGAAGCGGCGCGGATCCTGGCGCAGCCGGAGCGGATCGGCGTCGATGCCGAAGTCATTCAGCGCACCCTCACGGGACGCCTCAAGGTTTCGCCGGACGGCACCTTTCGCGAGAGCGGCAGCTACCTTCTGGTGGGACGCGAGGAAGCAGGGCGCCCCGATCCGGTCCAGGCCGCCTGGCTCTATGCGCAGATGGTGCGCTGGGAACAGACGACGCTGACGCCCGACGGCGTCAAGACGGCGATGGCCGTGTTCAGGCCCGATCTCTACGACGGCGCCCTCGGCCGCCGGCCGCCCGCCCAGGCCCCCGCGGCGTTCGGCGCATTCGCCGGCCCGGCCTTCGATCCCGCCAATATCCGGGGGCATCTCGAGGCCTTCGAGGTGGGCCGCTGGAAGGCGTGATTCGGGCCTGCATCGTTTTTGAGCGCTGGAGATCCGAGTCTAAATTTTAGGCCGACTGCTCGAATTTCATGAGAGTTCCAGAGCCCAGAGTTCCCCAGGGCGCCCTTAATTACCTGATACGACACGCATTTTCATTTCGTCGAAGCTGGCACGCAACTTGAATGTTGCAGTGCGGCCAGCCTGTCACAGATGCCTGCTGAGCCAAGTCCCCAGCAACGAAGCTGATCGGACCGTTGGGTGCACAGCCGGCTCTCGAGCCAGCCGAGCTCCTCGCGGGTCGTGCACTTTCCCTCGATACCACCCAGGTGGCCGCAGGAGCTTCGTTACTGACCATGAAACTCGACACTGTCTCAGTCGACTTTACCGACGACCAGAAACGCTACCTCGAAGGCTTCACGACCGGTCTGCAGATCAGCCGCGTCGGTCGCGGTCTCGGCGGCGCCGGCAAGGCGAGCGCCGAGCCGACCGGTCCCGATGCCGTGCACATCAAGGCGCAGGACAAGGTCATCGCCGCGGGCAAGAAGCTCGCCGACCAGGAGAAGGTCAAGCGCGACGAGCATCCCTTCGATGCCTATCCGCGTCTCCGCCAGCAGGCGCTCGACAATACGCCGCCGAGCCCGGCAGACAATTTCCGCTGGCGCTATTACGGCATCTTCTATGTCGCGCCGACGCAGGACTCCTACATGTGCCGTCTGCGCATTCCGAACGGCATCATGAAGCACTGGCAGCTGGCCGGCGTTGCCGATCTCGCCGATGAAACGTGCGGGCCCTATAGCCACGTCACGACGCGCGCCAATCTTCAGCTTCGCGAGATCCCGCCGAAGAACGCCGTGAATCTGATCGAGGGCATTCAGGACCTCGGCCTGTGTTCGCGCGGCTCCGGCGCGGACAACATCCGCAACGTGACGGGAACGCCGACGGCAGGCATCGATCCGCAGGAGCTGATCGACACACGGCCTTATGCGCGCGAGTGGCACTACCACATCCTGAACGATCGCTCGTTGTATGGCTTGCCGCGCAAGTTCAACGTCGCCTTCGACGGTGCCGGCAGGATCGCCGTGCTCGAGGAGACCAACGACATCGCTTTCACGGCGTATGAGGTGAAGGACGGTTTCGGCGTCGAGCCCGGGGTCTGGTTCCGCCTCGGCCTCGGCGGCATCACCGGTCACAAGGATTTCGCAAAGTACTCTGGCATTATCGTCAAGCCGGAGCAGGCGACCGCTGTTGCGGACGCCATCGTGCGCGTCTTCATCGAGCACGGCGACCGCACCAACCGCAACAAGGCGCGGCTGAAATACGTGCTCGACGCCATGGGCCATGACGGCTTTCTCAAGCTGGTCGAGGAACGGCTGAAGACACCATTCACGCGTGTGCCGGAAGAGGCGTTTGCGCCGCGGCCGGCCGCCGACCGCATGGCGCATATCGGCGTGCACAGGCAGAAGCAGGACGGCTTGAACTGGATCGGCGTGTCGCTGACGCTCGGCAAGATCAGCTGCGATCAGATGCGGGGCCTCGCCAAAGTGGCGCGGGACCTCGGCGACGGCGATGTCCGTCTGACCGTCTGGCAGAACCTGCTGATATCAGGGGTGCGCGACGAGAATGTCGAGCTTGCCGTCGCGGCGATCAAGCAGATCGGGCTTGCGGTCGAGGCCTCGCACATCCGCGCCGGCCTGATCGCCTGCACCGGCAATGCCGGCTGCCGCTTTGCCGCCTCCAACACCAAGCGTCACGCCGCGGAGATCGGCGACTGGTGCGAGGCGCGCGTCAACATGGACAAGCCGGTCAACATCCATGTCACCGGCTGCCACCATTCCTGTGCCCAGCATTACATCAGCGACATCGGCCTGATCGGGGCGCGCGTGCCTGTCAACGAGGAGGACACGGTGGAGGGCTATCATCTCTTCACCGGCGGCGGCTTCGGTCCTGACGCCGACGTCGGGCAGGAGGTCTACCACGACCTCAAGGCCGAAGACGCACCGAAGACGGTCGAAGGGCTGCTCAAGGCCTATATCGCGCATCGCTCGTCTCCCGACGAAACCTTCCTGTCCTTTGCGCGCCGCCATGACGGCGAAACGCTGCGCAAGCTTGCCGATGCACAGGTGTCCGCATGAACCAGATCAGCCCTCCCCCGAAACTCGACATCATTCCTACGAGTGCCCCGTTCTCCGACGCGCAACGCTCCTGGCTGAACGGCTTTTTTGCCGGGCTGCTGTCGCCTGAGGCAGCCGCGCCGCTGTCGGCCGAGCAGGGCGCCGCTGTCATGCAAGCCGGTGACGGCGACGACGGTGAAGCGCCATGGCACGACCAGACCATGCCGATCGCCGATCGGATGAAGCTCGCCGAAGGGCGCCCCGTGCGGCGCAAGATGATGGCGGCGATGGCGCAGCAGGATTGCGGGCAGTGCGGCTACAATTGCCACGACTATTCGGAGGCGATCGCGAGCCGCAGTGAAGCGCGGCTCAACCTCTGCGTCCCCGGCGGCAAGGAAACCGCGCGGATGCTGAAGTCGCTGCACGAAGAGCTGGACAAGGCGCCGGCGGCCAAGGCTGGCGACAAGGCGTCCGACGAGGTCGACGCGGTCGCGGCCCCCGCCGTGACCGTGACGATCGCCGAGCCCGGCCGCTCGCGCGACAACCCTGTTGCGGCGACCTTCCTGTCGCGCCGTCTTCTCAACAAGGGAAAATCCGAGAAGGAAACCTATCACGTCGAGTTCGATCTTTCCGAGAGCAAGCTCGACTATGTCGTCGGTGACAGTTTTGGCGTGTTCGCCCGCAACGAGCTCGGCCTCGTCGATCAGGTCATCGCGTTGCTCGGTGCCTCCCACACCACCAAGGTCAACGGCAAGACGCTGCGCGAGGTTCTGATCGACGACGTTTCGCTGTCGCCGGCACCCGACACGCTGTTCGAGCTGCTCTCCTTCATCACTGGCGGCGCGCAGCGCGAGAGGGCGCGGGCACTGGCGCAGGGCGAGGATCCCGATGGCGACGCCGCCACGCTCGACGTCATGGCGGCGTTGCAGAAGTTTTCGGGTACGCGGCCGCATCCCGAAGCCTTCGTCGAGGCGCTGGAGCCGCTGCAGCCGCGGCTCTATTCGATCTCGTCCTCGCACAATGCGACGCCTGGAAAGCTGTCGCTGACGGTCGATTGCGTGCGCTACATGATCGGCAAGCGCAAGCGCATCGGCGTTGCCTCGACCTTCCTCGGCGAGCGCATCGCCGAGGGCGAGAAGCTCAAGGTCTATGTGCAGAAGGCGCACAATTTCGGCCTGCCGCAGGATCCGAAGACGCCGATCATCATGGTCGGCCCCGGCACCGGCATTGCGCCGTTCCGCGCCTTCCTGTTCGACCGTAAGGCGACCGGCGCGCCCGGCAAGAACTGGCTGTTCTTCGGCCACCAGCGCAGCGATTGCGATTTCTTCTACCAGGAGGAGCTCAACGCGATGAAGACCTCGGGCCTGCTCACGCGCATGTCGCTGGCCTGGTCGCGCGACGGCGAGAAGAAGTTCTACGTGCAGGACCGCATGCGCGAGGTCGGCCGCGAGCTGTGGACGTGGCTCGCCGAGGGGGCGCATCTCTACATCTGCGGCGATGCCAAGCGCATGGCCAAGGACGTCGAGCGCGCCCTGGTCGATATCGTCGCCCAGTTCGGGGCGCGTTCGACCGACGAAGCCGTCAGTTTTGTCGCCGAGCTCAAGAAGACGGGCCGGTTCCAGGCTGACGTCTACTAGCTGTCATCCTACCGTCATCCGGGCCGGTTCCAACTGGCTCGGATTTGAACGAATAAGATTCTCGGAACTGGCAGGCGAAGAGAATTTGCTCCTGCGATGCTGGGTTTTCAGAGAACCCGCATCGCTATTTCCGCTGCTCTCTTGCCCGCCACCCCGGTTGATCCCTCATAATCCCGCAAATGGGGCGTTGGAGATCGACCATGCGCGAACTATCGGCGGAAGCCAGGCTGCACTTCTACGCGCGCTCGCTCTCGCGGCGGACCGGGGCGAGCGTGCATCATGCCGCGATGTACAGCGCCTTCGCCGTCATCGCTGCCATCGTGTTCGGCACGCTGTCGGTGCACCCGTTCTGATCACGCCCCGCGCTTGAACGGCGCGACCTCGATCCCTGCATCCTTTAACGCCTGCCGCAGGCCGCGCGCGATGTCGACGGCGCCCGGCGTATCGCCATGGATGCAGACCGTGTCGGTTCGCATCTTGATGACCTTGCCCGTGACCGAGACCACCGCGCCGTCCTGCACCATTCGCACCACGCGGTCGGCGATGGCCTTGGCGTCATGCAGCACCGCACCGGGGTTCTTGCGCGAGACGAGATTACCGTCGTCCTCGTAGGCACGGTCGGCGAACACCTCGTGCACCATGGGCAGATTGGCGGCTTCGCCAGCCTTCACCAACTTCGAATTGGCGAGCACGACAAAAATCAGGCTGGGATCGACCGCCTTGATGCCGGCGGCGATCGCCTTCGCCGTCATGTCGTCCTCGCAGGCGACGTTGGAGAGCGCGCCATGCGCCTTCACATGCGTCACCTTGTGGCCGGCCGCGGTCGCGATCGCCTGCAACGCGCCGATCTGGTAGGCGACGAGGTTCTCGATCTCGGAGGCTTTCAGGCCCGCAATCGGGTGGCGGCCAAAACCGTGCAGGTCGCGATAGCCGGGATGCGCGCCGACCGAGACGCCGCGCGCCTTCGCCAGCTCGACCGTGCGGCGCATGATATCAGGGTCGCCGGCGTGGAAGCCGCAGGCGACGTTGACCGAGCTCGCCAGTTCGATCATGGCGGCATCGTTGCCCATCTCCCACGCGCCAAAACCTTCGCCGAGATCGCAATTGAGATCGATCGTCTTCATGGGCTGCTCTCCATCTCTGGTCGTCTTGTCGTTTACGGCTCGGCCGCAACCTGCCAGGTTCCGGCGTCGACGGCACTGACAGCATAGCCCGCGACGTTGGCATCGCTGAGCGCTTCGATGTTGAGCGCGACGGTGTCGGCGGAGCGCAGGCGATCGGGCAGGTTGCGGATCAGTTGCACAAATTTCCTCGCCTCGTCCTGTGCCTCGGCCATGCTGACCGCCTTGAAACGGAACGCCGTTCCCGCCGATGTCTGCGCGAGACGGCCGACATCGGCCGTGATCACGGTCGCGATCTTCGGGTAGCCGCCGGAGGTGCCGCGATCCATCATCAGCGCGATCGGCGCCCCGTTGCCGGGCACCTGGATGCTGCCGTTGACCGTGCCGTCGGAGACGATGTTGTGGCCGTGCAGATGCTTGATCGCGGGACCTTCCAGCCGGTAGCCCATGCGATCGGACGTCGCCGAGATCTTCCACTCGCTGTCGAGGAACAGCGCCTTGTTGGCGTCGTCGAACTCGTCGTCCTGCGGTCCCAGCAGGACGCGGATCGGGCCGCTCGATGGCTTCGGCAATTCGATGCGCAGTTCCGGTGCACCGCTTGCGGCATCGACGGTGAATTCGTCGCCGGCCTGCAGCGGGCGCGGGTAGGGGCTGCCGAGACCGGCACGCGCGTTGACCGCGAGACTGCCGAACACCGGCTCGCCCTTGATCCCGCCTTCGATCGCCAGATAAGTGAACGCGCCGCCGCGGGCAAAGCCCAGCGCCAGCGTGTCGCCGTCCTTCAGCGTCACCGATGTGTCCATGGCGACTGGACTGCCGGCGACGTCCGCATTGCGCGGCGCGCCTGAAATCGCGACGCGCACGGCACCGTCGCGCGCGGTGAACGAGGCGCCGAACGGGCCGACCTCGACAACGGCTGCGAACGGTTCGTTGCCGACAAGCGTGTTCGCTGCCGCGAGCGACAGGCGGTCCATCGCTCCGCTCACCGTCAGGCCATAGCGTTGCGCGCCATGGCGTCCGCCGTCCTGGACCGAACTTGCGGGCCCGATGCTGGCGATCACGAGCCGGCTCATGCGACCACCTGCTCGGCAATGATCTCGCCGGCCTCGGCGGCGCGGTCCTGTTCCTCGAACGTCTTGTGGTCGATGGCGAAAAACGTCACGCGATCGCCGGGTTCGGTGAGGAAGGTCGGATTGCGGTGGAGCTGATAGGTTCGCACCGGCGTCCGGCCGAGCAGGTGCCAGCCGCTCGGTGCTGCCAGGCACTGGATTCCGGCCTGGATGCCGCCGATCGAGATCGTGCCGGCAGGCGTCAGCAGCCGCGGATTCTGCCGCCGCGACATCTGCAGGGATTTGTCGAGGCCGCTGAGATAGGACCAGCCCGGCGTGAAGCCGATCATGGCCACCTTGTAGTCGCCGGCGACGTGGCGCGCGACGATGTCATCGGGTGTGGTGTTCAGCGCCTTCGCGACGTCCTCGAGATCGATGCCGTGCTCGCCGCCATAGGCGACGGGAATGCGCCAGCGGCGCGCCTTAGTGGCCGGCGGCAGCGGCTGACTGGCGAGCGCGAGCAGCTTTTCGCCAAGGGCGTCGAAGCCGATCTTGCCGGGATCGTAATGCACCAGCAGCGAGCGATAGGTCGGCACGGACTCGGTGATGCCTTCGATCAGGCTTGCTGCGAGCGCCTTGTCGAGCGCCAGCACGCGCTGGTTGGCGTCGTCGTCGATGGTACGGCTGAACTCGACCGTGACGGCGCTGTCGCCACTGGGCAGCAGGCGGGGCGGGGGAAGCGTCGCGGACATGGGCTGTCGAAATCGGGCTTCTGGAGATACGCGGGCTCGGCCTTGAGCGTCGCTTGTTCCTGCTTCGCGTAAATGCGCCCGCAAGTCCAATAAATTAATGCAGGGGGAGGCGATAAAGCCTTGTTATCGCGACGCATAACTGCGCTGCGGCCCTGCATGATTGGTATCCTCTTGGGCCTTGACGCAAGGCCCGCACCCCGCAAGATGCGCGCGTTCTTTCCCGCCCATCCGGAGCTCGTCTGTTTCCATGTCGCTGTCCCCCGAAGCCCGCAAGACCCTCGCCGGCATCACCACTGCCACCATCACCACGGTCCTGCTGAAGAAGGGCCTGCGCAACATCTGGATGCGCGGCGCGCGTCCGCTGCGCCCGGGTCTTCCGCGCCTGGTGGGACCGGCCTTCACGCTGCGTTTCGTGCCGGCGCGGGAGGATCTGGCGACGCCGGAATCATGGTCGTCGCCGATCTCGACCCGCACCGCGATCGAGGCGATGCCGGAGGGCTGCATCGCCGTGGTTGACGCCATGGGCATCACCGACGCCGGCATTTTCGGTGACATCCTGTGCGCGCGCATGATGAAGCGCGGCGTCACCGCACTCGTTACCGACGGCGTCGTGCGTGACGTCGAGGGCGTGCTCGGCACCAACCTGCCGGTCTGGTGCGACGGCTATGCCGCGCCGCCGTCAGTCGCCGGCCTGACCTTCGTCGGCTGGGGCGAGCCGATCGGTTGCGGCGGCGTTGCCGTGTTCCCGAACGACATCGTGGTCGCCGACCAGGACGGCTGTGCGCTGATCCCGCAAGCGATGCTTGAGCACGTGCTCAACGAAGGTGTCGAGCAGGAGCGGATGGAAGCCTGGATCGTCAACGAGGTGAACAATGGCGCGGTGCTCCCGGGCCTCTATCCCATGAACGCCGAGACCAAGGCGCGCTACGCCGCAAGCAAGAAGTAATCGGGAAAGAAGCGAGGTAAATCCAATGGAGATCACTGTTGCAGGCACGCGGCCGACACGCCGTGCGCCCGGGGAACACTTCACCGGCACGGTGTGGCAGGACCCCGTGATCATGGCGCCCGCCCCAGCGCGGCTGAACTGCTCACGCGTCTCGTTCGAGCCGGGCGCGCGTACCAACTGGCATCACCATCCGCTCGGGCAGACGCTCTATGTGATTTCGGGGGTTGGCCGGGTGCAGTCCAAGGGCGGGCCGATCAGGGAGATCCGTCCCGGCGACACCGTCTGGATTCCACCGGGCGAGCTGCACTGGCACGGCGGGTCGCCGACCAACGGCATGACCCATATCGCCATGCAGGAAGCGCTCGACGGCGTGTTCTCGACCTGGCTGGAGCCCGTGACCGACGCGGAATACGGCGCGGCGGTCGGCTAGTTTGCGTGACCCGGCTTTGCGCAGCGACGCTTTGCGTCGCTGTTCGTCCGGGACACAGCACCCTACATCCGCTCCGCCGTCCACGTGCCCGTGCACATGCTGCCGCGCCAGGTGCCGGAGCCCGAAGTGCCGCTGAGCCGGCCGAAGCCGACGGCGCGCTTGATGCCGGTGCTCAAGGTGACGTTGATGCTGCCGGCGTCCGCGACGCGGCCTGACGCCGTCACCATGGCGCTGCTCGAGGCGATCTGACCGTTGTTGATGCCGATCGCGACGGTCGAGCCGTTACCGCAGGTCTCGCTGGACGACGAGATGCGGACATTCCATGCGCCGTCAAAAGTGCTGGCTCTGGCCTGCGCGGCCGGCAACGCGATGACAATGATGGTGGCGAAGAGAGCCTTGCGAAATCCGTTCATGACACGCCCCTGGGGTTGATCATGCGGGCATCGTGTCACGGCCTCGGAACTGGCGATGTGAGGGCTGTCACGCGCGCGACGGGCTCTGTGATGTCGCGCACGTCGCAATCGATTTGGCGGGCGAAAGCAAAAGGGCCCGCATTGCGGGCCCTTTGTCTCGGTCGGAGTGTCGCCCCGAAGTCAGTTCACCCGCGTCCAGGTCTGGCCGCCGCAGAACATGCCGCCAAAGGCGCAGCCCTGCACGCGCAGGCGATCGGTGCCCTTCAGCGCGATGGTTGAATCATAGGTCGAGCCGGAGTTCGGATCGAGGATGCGGCCGGACCATTTCTGGTCCTTGTTCTGGTCCTTGCCGGGCTTCATGTTGATCAGGACCTGCTCGCCATTCTGGTTCGATTTCGAATCGACCGAGTAGCCGCAGAGATTGCTGCCGCATTGCTCGATCCGGACCTTGCCCTCCTTCTCCTCGGTGAGCCAGACGCCGAGCGGTGAATTGAGGTCGCGCGTGGCCGCGGCTGCGGGAGCCGGCGGCGCGACGGCAGCCGATTGAACGGGGGCGGGCGCAGGCGCCGGGACGGGAGGCGGAGAGGGCGCGGGAGGCGCGGCTGCGACGGTCGGGGCGGGCGGCGGCGGCGGTGCGGGCGGTACTGCGGCTGCCGTCGGGGCAGCACTCGGGGCCGGCTGAGGCGGCGGCACCAGCGCGTCTTCGGCCGGAGCGTTATTAGCCGTGGTGGCCGGAGGCGCCGGCGGGGCCGGAGGAGCGACGGCCACGGGGGCTCGGACGGGAGCTTGGACAGGAGCCTGCTCCGCCGCCGGAGCCGCCGGAGCCGCCGTGACCGGCGCCGGGGCCGGCGCTGGATTGGCGGGCGCCTGCGGGTCAGCCTTGGCTTGTTGCGGTGCCTGCGGGTCCGCTTTTGGAGCTCCCTTGGCATCGTTCTTGGTTTTCTTCGCCTTGCCCTGGCCGGTGTTGTCGTAGACGCCGGGGATTTGCACCGTGCCGCGGTCGGGATCGATGCGGATGGTACGCCCGCCATAGTCGAAGGTGTACTGCGCCTGCGCAGCGGTGCTCGCCAAAAGGAATGCGGCCGTGGCCAACAGCTTCCTCATTTCGCATCTCCTGAAACAGGTGGTCCCCGCACCGACGCTTACGCCCCGGTTCGATCGCAAAAAGTGATCTAGATCACTGTCACCGTATGAGTCGTGCTCCGGCGGTTGCGGGTTCAATAACACCGGAGCCGGTCCAAAGTTTGGCCGGGCCAAGCGACAGGAGGACGCGGTCCTAATCGAACCAGGCGGCGTAGATCTTCTTGTAGCTGCCGTCCTGCATGGAAATGTGCAGCCATTGGTCGACGAACGCCTTCAGCGCCATGTCGCGCTGGAGCCAATAGGCCTTCTCGGAGAAATCGAACGGCTTGTCGGGATGCACCGCGCAGAGCACGCCTTGATGCTGCTTCTGCTGGTAGCGCGTCTCGGAGGCGTCGGTCATCATCAGGTCGGCATTGCCCTTGGCGATCTCGTCGAAGATCACGGTATTGTCCGGGAAGACGGTGATGTCGGCGTCCTTGATGTTGGCACGCGCGAAGCGCTCGTTGGTGCCGCCGGGATTGACGATCACGCGGGTGCCCTTCTTGTCGATGTCGGTGATGCTCTGGTATTTGCCGACGTCGGCACAGCGTGCGATCGGCGTCTTGCCCTCGCGCATGATCGGCGTGGAGAAGAAGCCCTTCTTCTGCCGGTCGAGCGTGACCGAGACGCCGCCCATCGCGATGTCGAACTGATCGGCCTCGAAATCCTTCATCAGCTTCGGCCAGGCCGTCGGCACGAATTCAACCTTGACGCCGAGCGCCTTGCCGAGTGCTTCCGCCATGTCGACATCGAAGCCGTTGAACTGCTGCTTCGTCTTGTCGAGATAGGTGAAGGGCTTGTAGTCGCCGGTCATTCCGACGCGCAATGTGCCGCGCTTGACGATCTCGTCGAGGCGGGACGGCGTCGCCTGCTGTGCCTGCGCCGAAAGGTTTGCCAGCAGGAGCACGGCCAAGGTCACCAAAATTCGACTGGTCATTCGAACGATCATCTCTTTTCCACCCATGCCCAAGCTGTCATTGTGCAGCTCTCGATGCTTGTCTTGAGGCTTGGATTTAGACCAGATGCCCGTCGCTGGCGAGGCAGAAGTGAAGGGAATTTTGAAGTGACGATCTCGATGTATGACGCCTCGGTCGGACTCTTCGTGCCGTATCTGCGCAATCTGTCCGCACTGCTCGACAAGGGCGTTTCCTATGCCGAAGCCCGGAAGTTCAACCCGGCCGTCCTGCTCGGCATGCGCATGGCGCCCGACATGTACGATCTGGCGCAACAGATCGGCGAAGCCTGCCGCCATGCCACCGTCGCCGCGGCCTTGTTGGCCGACCGCGAGCCGGTGACGCTGCCGGTGCTGGAGCACGACATGGCCGGGCTTCAGGCCCGCATCGCGACGTCGATCGAGTTCATCGAAAGCCTGCCGCGCGCGGAGATAAATGCTGCGGCGGACCGGAATGTCTTCTTCAAGCTGAAGAACGGGACCGAGTTGCCCTTCACCGGGCGGACGCTGCTGCTGACCTTCAGCGTCCCGCAATTCTTCTTTCACGTCACGACGGCCTACGACCTGTTGCGGCACGCAGGCGTCGAGCTCGTGAAGAAGGATTATCTCGGACGACGATAAGCCGAACCGGCATCCCCTTCGCGCGAAAGCGCGCTAGGCTTCGCCCTTGCGCTCGTAATCGGCGAGCGAGCTGCGGCCGGCGATTTCGCTGCGCAGCTCTTCGAAGCGCCGATGGGCCTCGTCCTCATGCGCGTCGACGAAATGCACCGCGGCTTCGCCGGTCATCGGGCCGCTGACCACGGGTACCGACTGCTCGCCGATCGTCTCGTGGACGTAGAACTGGCCGTCGTCGCCGCGATGGACCGTCCATTTCAGACGGATGGCCACCATCGGCCCGGGGCCGACCTTGCTGTAGCCGTCGGCGTCGGTGTGCTCCGGCACCAGGGGCTGCTCCTCGACCACCGGATGCTCGTCGACCACAGGGTGCTCGTCGGTGACCCCATGCTCACCGGCAACCACCATTTCGGTCACGGTGACCGTCTCGGTCTCGCGCACGGTCTCGGTCTCGCGTGCGACGAGGACGGGTTCAGGGTGCTCCAGGATGCTGGCGATGGTCGCCAACGCGTGGTCGGTCGGGTCGATCTCTGACAAGGGTCCATCCTCCAGCTCGACGCGGCCGGCAAGTCTGTCCCACTGCCGCCGCGGCCGGACCTATTACGCGGGTTTGATTAAGGCTGAGTGAGGGCTCGATCTGCACCAAAATGGGACTGATTCTGGCGTTCCGAAGGCGGGCGGTTGATCGCCCGCCAATGCGCACCGCCCGCCTGGGAGAGCAGCTCAGCCCAGGACATCCTGATTGATGATGTTCTGCCGGATGGGATCGCCGTCCAGCACACTCAGGATGTTGCGCGCGGTCTGCTCGCTCATCCGGCTCACCGCCTCGACCGTGACGCCGGCGACATGCGGGGCCATGATGACGTTGGGTAGCGCGAACAGCGCGTTGCTGACCGGCGGCGGCTCGACCTCGAACACATCGATGCCGGCACCGGCGAGCTTGCCCGAGACCAGTGCGTCGTACAGCGCCGCTTCCTTCACGATGCCGCCGCGCGCGGTGTTGATGAGATAGGATTTCGGCTTCATCCGGCCGATCCTGTCAGCATCGAACAGGCCGACGGTCTCCGGCGTCTTCGGGCAGTGGATGGTGACGAAATCGGCGTGAGGCAGCGCGGCATCGAGATCGGCGACCGGCTCGCAGCCTGCTGCCTTGATCTCTGCGGCTGCCTTGTAGGGATCATAGACCTGCACATTCATGTCCATCGCCAGGCAGCGCTTGGCGGTGCGGGTGCCGATGCGGCCGAAGCCGATGATGAGGACGGTCTTGCCGTAGAGATCGAACGGCAGCATGCCGAGGCGGTCGGCCCATTTGCCGTCCTTGACGCAGGAATGCATCTCCTGCGCACGTTTTGCCAGTGTCAGCATCATGAACAGCGCCTGCTCGGCGACCGAGGGCGAGTTCGCGCTGCCCGCGACCATCAGCGGCACCTTGCGGCGGGAGAGGGCCGGGACGTCGACGGCGTCGTAGCCGACCCCGATCCGGGTCACCACCTTCATGTCCTTCGAGGCTTCGAGCTCGGTCTCGCCGAAAGCGGTGGCGCCGAGCGCCACGCCATGGACCGGCGCGTGGCTCTTCAGCAGGGCCTCGAAATCCCTGGCGGATATCAGGTTCGGAAACTCGATGAGCTCGATGTCATCTCGCTGGGTGAGGAGGACGCGTGCCCCTTGCGACAAAGTTTGCGTGACAAAGATTTTCTTCTTATTGGTCGACATCGTCCCTACCTGCGCGAGTTTCTTGGCCGGCCGTCACAAGACGGCGCCGGTCGCCTCGTTTAGCAGGTGCATATTGTTGAGGTCCATCGCCAAACGCATGGGGCCGCCGTCCTTGGCGCCCGCATTGGGATCGACACGGCCGCAGATCGGCGTGCCGTCCAGTCCGAAATAGACCAGCGTCTCCATTCCCATCGGCTCGGTGACATCAAGCACCGTGTCGAAGGTCTCGACACCCGGCTCGAGATGCGCGTGCGATTCCGTGAGATGTTCGGGACGGATGCCGAGCAACAGGTTCTCGGCTCGGGGCAGTGCGCTGTAACGGGCGGCGCGGGCCGGCGGCAACGGGAATGAGATGCGGTCCGTCAGGCGGACGTTGAGCTTGCCGCCGACGTCCTCGAGCCGGCACGGAATGAAGTTCATCGCCGGCGAGCCGATGAAGCCCGCGACGAAGCGCGTCGCCGGCTTGTGGTAGAGCTCGTTCGGGGTACCGATCTGCTCGATCCGCCCCTTGTTCATCACCACCACGCGATCGGCCAGCGTCATCGCCTCAACCTGGTCGTGGGTGACGTAGACCGTCGTGGTACGTACCTTCTGGTGCACCTTCTTGATCTCGATCCGCATCTGCACGCGCAGCTTGGCGTCGAGATTGGACAGCGGCTCGTCGAACAGGAAGACTTTCGGGTTGCGCACGATGGCCCGCCCCATGGCGACGCGCTGGCGCTGGCCGCCGGAGAGCTGCTTCGGCTTGCGGTCGATCAGGTCGGTGATGTCGAGGAGGCGGGCGGCCTCCGTCACCCGCGCCTTGATCTCGGCCTTGGGATAGTGCTTGAGCCGGAGCCCGAACGACATGTTCTCCGCGACCGTCATGTGCGGGTAGAGCGCGTAGTTCTGAAACACCATCGCGATGTCGCGGTCCTTCGGCGGCACATCGTTGACGACGTCCCCGCCGATCATGATGTCGCCGTCGGTGATGTCCTCGAGCCCCGCGATCATCCGCAACGTCGTCGACTTGCCGCAGCCGGAGGGGCCGACGAGCACGATGAACTCATGGTCGGAGATGTCGAGATCGATGCCGCGCACCGCCTCGACGTCGTCGTAACGCTTGACCACCTTCCGCAACGCAACCTCAGCCATAAGACATCAACCCTTTGTCGCGCCGGCGGTCAGGCCGGCAATGTAATAGTCCATCAAGAAGGCATAGATGACCAGCGGCGGGGCAGCGCCAAGCAGCGCGCCCGTCATGATCTGACCCCAGTTGAAGACGTCCCCCTTGATCAGCGTGGTGGTGATACCGACCGGCAGCACCAGCTGGTCGATGGATGTCGTGAACACCAGGGGATAGAGGAACTGCGCCCAGGACACGGTGAAGGCGAAGATGGTCGCTGCGATCAGGCCGGGCAGCGCGACGGGGATGAAAATCCGCGTCAGGGTCTGGAGCCATGAGGCGCCGTCGATGAGCGCCGCCTCGTCCAGCTCCTTCGGGATCGAGGCGAAATACCCGATCATGATCCAGGTGCAGAACGGCACGGTCAGCGTCGGATAGATGAACACCAGCACGTACCAGCGGTTGAGAAGAGTGATGCCGGTGACGTCCTGGACCACCGCGAGCATCTTGAACAAGGGAATGAACAGGAGGCTGTCCGGGATCAGATAGGTGAGAAAGACGCCGGTCGCGAGCGTCGCCGAGCCCCAGAACTTCATCCGCGCCAGTGCAAACGCCGCCGGAATGCTGATCAGCATCGTCACGATCACGACCACGATCGAGATCATCGACGAATTCCAGAAGAATCGCAGGAACTGGTTCGAGGTCAATAGCTCGACATAGTTCGACAGGGTCGGATGAAAGACCCACCACGGATTGGTGGCGGCCGAGATCTCCGCGCTGCTCTTGAGCGAGGTGATCAGCATGTAGATCGGCGGGATCAGGAAGAAGATCGCAAACAGCACCAGGAAAAAGTACGACCAGCGCAGCGCCCAGGTGCGGTCGCGGCTCATACTCCGAAGCTTGACCTTGCGTGTCGGTCCGGCCTTGTCGATTGCGAGGGTGCTCATCAGGCTTCGTTCCCACGTTTGTTGACATCGCGCAGGATGAAGACCGCTGCGACGGCGAGGATCGGCACCATGAACAGCGAGACGCAGGCGCCGAGCGGAATGTCGCTGCTCTGGATGCCGACCTGGAACGCCCATGTGGCGAACAGATGCGTCCGGTCGAGCGGACCGCCGGAGGTGAGGATGCGCACGATGTCGAAATTGGCGAAAGTGACGATCAGCGAGAACAACGTGGTGATGGCGATGATGTTGCGCATCATCGGCAAGGTGATGTGCCAGATCTTCTGCCACCAATTGGCGCCGTCGATCGCTGCGGCTTCGTAGAGCTGGTCGGGTACGGATTTCAGCGCGGCCAGGTACATGATCAGGAAGAACGGCGCGCCGTACCAGACGTTGACGAGAATGACGGAGAAGCGCGCCCAGAAGGTGTCACCGAGCCACGGGATCGGACCGATGCCGAAGAACGATAGCGTATAGTTGAAGGCGCTGTAGGAAGGGTCGAACAGCCACAGCCATGCCAGCGTGCTCATCGCCGGTGGGATCACCCAGGGCACCAGCAGCATGCCGCGCCATTTACGTTGCTTCTTGCCGGGAATGTTGTGGACGAAATGCGCGACGATGAAGCCGATCAGCGCCTTGAAGACCACGGCGGTAATCGCAAAAATGCAGGACTGCCTCACCACCATCCAGAACGTTTCGCGCTTGAACAGGAAGGTGAAGTTGCTGAGGCCGACGAACTTGGTCATCGCCTTGTTGAGCGTCGCCAGGTAGACCGAATAGAAGGCGGGATAAAGCACGAGCAGGGCGATCAGGAGGATCAGCGGCAGCGTCAGAAAGAACGCGACGGTCGATTTCCGTCCCATTGCATTGCGCAGGCTCGCCCGTTTGCGCGGGCTTGCAGCTCGAGCGAGACGGCCTTGCTCAACGACGACATCGGCCATGACGATAGCCTCTTTTGCAGGACACGTAGCGGGATATCTAGAACGGCGAAGCCGGCGCAGCCGTCGGCTTCATTCGGCAAGCGGATCGAGCGAGGAGTGCCTCGGCGGCTCACGCGCGAAGCGTGAACCGCCATGGCGCATACCCGGCTCAGGTCCGCATGAAGCCTTCGCACTCGCCTTCGGCCCAGGCGAGCGCGGTTTCCAACTTCTCTCCTTGCGCAAAGCGCAGCGCCATCTTGGTCAGCGTCGCCTGGAAGTAGATCTGCTGGGCGATCTTCGGCGGCGCCGGAGACGCGGCGATCGACATCGTCTGCTGCTTGTAGGGATCCGGATAGTGGAAGAGCGTGCCCTTCGGCGGCCCTTCCTCGGCCCAGGTCTTGAACTTTGTCATGTTCGCGTAGGCCGGCAGATCGTACCCGCCGCTCGCCGCGACGAACTTCTCGATCGCCGCTGGCGAGGACAGGTGAACGAGCAAGCTCTTGGCCGCTTCCTTGTTCTTGCCAAAGGCCCAGACGCCCCAGAAGTACGGCAGGAAGGGCGCAAAACGTCCCTTCGGACCGGACGGGAAGCCGTGCGTCCAGCACTGTTCGGCGACTTGCGGTGCGTCGCGCTTGGCGACCGCCCAGGCACTCGGCGGATTCAGGATCATCGCCCCGCGGCCCGAGATCAGCCATTTGTTGTTGGAGGCATCGTCCCAGGACGGTGCATCCGTGGGCAGGACGGCGATCAGCTTCTTGTAGAATTCGAGTGCCTGCCGCACTGCGTCGGTCTTGACGGTGATATCGCCCTTGGCGTTGACGAGCTCGGCGCCGAACGACTGGAAGATCGCGCCGGCGGTGTCGACGCTGTCGGTGGTCTCGCCGAGACCGATGCCGAAGGGGAAGCCGGCCTTGTGGCAGGCCTCGGCCGCCTTCAGGAACGTCTCCATGGTCCAGTTGTCCGCCTTCGGCGGAGCGCCGATTGGATACATCTCCTGCACGTCGATGCCGGCGTGCTTCTTCATCAGATCTATGCGGGAGCAGGGGCCCTTGATCTGGCTTCCCGGCGTCGCGGGCACTGCGAGCCATTTGCCGCCCGACCGCCCGAGATATTTGACGGTGTCGTTGACCTCGCCGTTCTGCTTGATGAGCGGCTCCATGACGTCGTTGAGCGGTTCGAGATTCTCGGAATAGGCGTGCGGCCACCAGCTCGGCATCTGGAGAATGTCGTGACCGGACTTGGCCTGGGCCTCGGCCGCTGCCGTCAGCTCGATCTTCTTGTTGTTGCTGGTGATGTAGTCGATCGAGACCTCGACCTTCTCCTTCTCGCCCCATTCCTTGACGAGCGCGGTGGAGGCATCGTTGGCGCCGGGCACCCAGTGGTCCCAGAAGCCGATCGAGAGCTTGCCGGCGGCGTAAGCGCCTCGGACATAGGGCGCCGTGATCAGCGCCGCGGAGGACAGTGCAGTGGCAGCCACAAATTGACGTCGCGTCAGTGTCTTGCGTGACATCTCGTTTCCTCGCTTGGGTGTTTTATTGTTCTGGCGTTTCCTCTGAACTCTTCCGAGTTCTACTTTTGATTTTCTTTTTGAAAGTTTCTTGTTCGACGTTTCTTGTTGATGCCGTCGGCTTCGAAGGCAAATTGGTAGCGCGATCAGATCATGATTGATTGCGTCTGTCGAGAAAACCGAACGGCTTGCGCCTAGAACTAACGTTGTGTCCGGGAACGCGGCAGCGCCCTCGACATCATGCGCGGGCCATGAACCACGGCCGGTTGTTTTGCGACGCACACTCGGCGCTGGCGCGCCAGACCGACATGTGCGCAATTACGCCGCAGTTTCCAAGGAGCCTGCATAAGCACCTCGCGGCAAAGACTTTTCGGGCGTGGATAGCAATTGCCCGTGGCTAGACCTCGAAGCGGTGAAAACGATAGAGTTGCAACTGGCAAGTGGTTCTCACCCCAACAGCCTAATCAGATCGAGATGGAGACCAGAATGATCAACCCGGCGCCGCCCGCGCGGCCTAACCTGCGACGATGGTTCGCGCTGGGATCCGTTGTCGTGTTGCTGCTCGGCGCAGCCGCGGCGAACGCTCAAGGCCTGGTCAAAGGGGTTCAGGAAGGAGCGGCAGCCGGGAACAAGGCGGCAGGTCCGGTCGGCGGCGTGCTTGGCGGCGCGATCGGCGGCGTGGTCGGTGTCTTCACCGGCGTGCTCGGCGTTGGCAATAATGGCAATCAGGCGCCTGCAGCCAAAGATGCGAGCAAAGACGCAAGCAAGGATGCGGCCAAGGACGCCAAGCAGGGCGCCGGCAAGGACAAGGACGCCAAGAGCGCCAAGGCGGGCAAGGGCGCCAAGGCGAGCAAGGAGGCGAAGAACGGGCCGCAGGACAAGGATGTCACGGTCCTGACCCAGACCGGCGCGCCGCAATTGACCGCCGACCAGATCGTCACCAACAGCGACTCCTATATCGAGCGGATCAAGACCGAACTGAACCTCACGCCCGAGCAGGAGAAGCACTGGTACGGCTTCTCGAGCGCCATGCACTACCTCGGGCATAACGGTGCCGAGCGGCTCAACCTGCGGGTTGCGCGCGCCAAGCGGGATCCTCCCGACGACATCGTCGAGCAGATGCGCAACGAGGCCCAATTCCTGATCGACCGCGCTGCCGACCAGCGCAATGTCGCCGATGCCGCCGAGCCTCTCTATTTGAGCCTCGATGACAAGCAGAAGCAGGTGTTCGTACAGGAGATGGTGCGGCTCAGCCACGAACGAGGATTGGATTGATCAAGTTGAATCGGATCGGGCGCGTCTGAATTAACGGCGCCCGCCACGAATTCGTGAATCCTCTTCGCGATTCGGTTATGATTAGCTTCGGAAGCTGATGGCGGGGTTGATATGGCGGACGGACTCTCCGTTTTCCTGGTCGAAGACGAGACGTTGATCCGGATGATGATGGCGGACATGGTGGGGGAACTCGGCCACCACGTCGCCGCGGAAGCGGACAATGTCCGGGACGCCAGTGCTTTCGCCATGACCGCACAGTACGATCTTGCGATCCTCGACATCAATCTCAAGGGCGTCTACGTCGATCCGGTCGCGGACCTGATCGAGCGTCGCGGCAAGCCGTTTCTGTTCGCCACAGGCTATGGTCCGGAGCTGCTGCCGTCCTTGCTCCGACGTCGGCCGATCCTGCGCAAGCCGATTTCGATCGATCAGCTAAAGGCGATCATCGATTCGATGTTTCCGGAAGCGCTAGCGAAGACGCCGCACTGAGACCAAAAACAAAATGGCCGCCCGTCAGGGCGGCCATTTCGCGACGGAATGCGTCGCGGTTTCACATCAGGCCGGCGCCGAGATCGATGCCGCGCGCCATCAGGCCGAACGAGGCGACCAGGCCCGTGCAGCAAAACAGCAAGATGGTCTTGAACGAAGAATCGGCCAAACGCGTTTCGATGGTGGCCGGCATTGCGCCGATCGAAATCATGCTCATGTTCATTCCCCCCTTTGTTGCCCCTGAATTGCATCAGGTAAGGGAACTCCTAGAGCAAAAAGTTTGACGCGAGCTTTCGAGGGATCGTTAACGAAATGGCAATTGATGCCGCGTTTTCGGGCACTGGAGCGCGTTCACTCGTTCAGTGGCGCCCGTTCTTCAGCACCGTAGCGATGGTGTGGGCCGTCATGGCCGCGCGGTCCGAAGCGCGCTGGGCGGCGAGCCGGTCACGCGCCTTTTCCTCGATCAAGAGCTCGATCAGGGCCAGCCGCTTGCCCTCGTCGTCCGCCTCGAGCAGCAGGCGGTGATAGCGGTGATAGTCGAAACCCAGATCCTGCTTACGCATGTCACGCCCCCGCAACTACGCCACACACAAGCCAGGATTGTTTCTCATCCGGGACGTGCGCGCAAGCACGATCCCGCGTCGCGCGCGCGTGCTCGTTAATCAGCTGTGAATTGCTGGAACCCGCGGCCGGAAGCGCGCGCCGTTAAGGTTGGTTGTGCTCCGCGAACATCGTCAGTCCGACGAAACTCGCATCGGGTTTCGTGACCAGCCTGGTCGGGATGTCGCGGAGATAGTCCTGGAAGCGCCCCTTGGCTTCGAAGCGCGCCCGGAATGCGGAGGCTGCAAGGAAGTCGGGAAAGCGCGGCACGATTCCGCCGGCGATATAGACGCCGCCGCGGGCGCCGAAGGTGACCGCGAGATTGCCCGCGACCGAGCCGAGAATGGCGCAAAACATCTCCAGCGTCTTGCGGCTGAGCTCGCAACTGCCTTCCAGGGCCGCCTTCGTGATAGCGGCAGCATCGCGATGCGGCACCTGCGCGCCTTCCACTTCGGCCAGCGCCTCGTAGAGGCTTTGCAGACCCGAACCGGACAAAGCGCCACGCTCGATGGAGACATGGCCGAGGCGTCGGCGCATGGACGCGATCACGCGTTCCTCGCGCTCGTCCTCCGCCGGCAGGGTCGCGTGGCCCGCCTCGGTGACGACGGCCAGCCGAGAGCCGTGGCGCTCGACCAGGCAGGAAACGCCAAAGCCGGTTCCGGGTCCGACAACCAGCAACGGCTCTCCGGGAAGGCCATCTTGTCCGCCGAGCGGGATCAGGTCGGCGGACTGCAGCGCGGGCAGCGACCAGGCCACCACCTCGAAATCGTTGAGAACATGGACGCTGTCGAAGCCGAGGGCCGGCTGAAGCTCGTTGCCGTCGATGACCCACGGGCTGTTGGTCATGACGCAGCGGTTGTTGGTCACCGGGCCCGCGACGGCCAGCACGGCTCTTGGGGGCGGTTTGCCGCCGGAGCGACGCGCGAGAACATCGGCAATGGCTTCCCGGACGGTTGGGAAGTCTGCCACTTTCACGTAGTCGATCGGTCCGGTCTGGTCGCCCTGGCTGAGCGCGAAGCGCGCATTGGTGCCGCCGATATCGGCGAGAAGAATCTGTCCTGTCTTGCCGATTGTCATGTGCATATGGCTGCCGCAGCCCTTTTGGCTGCGGGAACCGCTTCCTCCACTCTATCCGATCGCAAGATGCGAACGGCTTTTCAGAATCCGTCCCCGGGTCGATCTAGTCAACACGCATCAGCCCAAACTGTTGCATCCGGGGACCGACGGAGGCATTTGCGCAGATGGCCGCACCTGCGGGTGGTTGCGAAGCAGCGCGGGAAGATCGACACTGGAGGCGTGCGTTCGGCGCCCGTCGCGCGGAATGGCCTGCAATGGACCTTGCGATGAAGATTTCCGACCGGGACGTGTTGCTGGTCATCGACGTGCAGAACGATTTTTGCACGGGTGGGGCGCTCGCGGTGCCCGGCGGCGAGAAGGTCGTCCCCGCCATCAATCGGATCGCCCAAAAATTCGCCAATGTGGTGCTGACCCAGGACTGGCATCCCCGCGATCATGTCTCCTTTGCCCCGAACCATGCGGGCAAACAGCCGTTCGAGACCATCGTGCTTGACTACGGCGTCCAGGTGCTGTGGCCGAGCCATTGCGTCCAAGGCAGGGCGGGCGCTGAATTTCACCGCGATCTCGACGTCACCCGCGCAAGCCTGGTGGTGCGGAAGGGGTTTCGGCGCGGCATCGATTCCTATTCGGCGCTGTTCGAGAACGACCTGAAAACGCCGACCGGGCTGCTCGGATATTTGCGGGAACGCGAGCTGAACACCGTCTTCATCGCCGGCCTCGCGTTCGACTTCTGCGTCCGCTTCTCGGCGGAGGATACCCGCAAGGAGGGATTCGAGGTCGCCGTCATCGAGGACGCTTGCCGCGGAATCGATCTCGACGGCTCGGTGGCCGCGACCCATCAGAGTTTTCGGGAGCGCGGTATTTCGCTCGTCAGCTTCGAGGCCTTCCTGTGAGGACCGCGAGATAGCCATGGCGGAGAAGACCGGCAAACAGCAGCGCGCACCGGGCCCGGTCCCGGATGACCCGCTGCTGTGGCCGTTCGCTGCGGCTCGGCTGGCCATGGACGCCTGTTTCGGATGGCTCGAGCGCGGTCCGCCGGAGCAGCTCGACAGCAGCCTGCCGTGGACCACGCCCAACTCCGTCGCGCTGGAGCTTGCGACCATGCGCCTGCGCGATTGCACGCGGACGGGGTCCGGCCAGCCGGCACTGGTCTGCGCGCCCTATGCCCTGCACCGGGCCCTGATCGCCGACTTCGCGCCCGGCCACAGCGTGGTGCAGTCCCTGCAGAATGGCGGCATCGACCGGGTCTATCTCACCGACTGGCGCTCGGCCGCACCCGACATGCGCTATCTCTCGATCGACAGCTATCTCGGCGATCTCAACGTCGCCATCGACGAGATCGGCGCGCCGGTCGATCTCGTCGGCCTGTGTCAGGGTGGCTGGCTGTCGCTGCTCTATGCGGCGCGCTTTCCCGCCAAGGTGCGGCGGCTGGTGCTGGCAGGCGCGCCCGTCGACCTCTCGATCGACTCCAGACTGTCGCAGCTCGCCCGCACCGCACCGGAGATGGTCTATGACCAGCTCGTCGCCCGCGGTGGCGGCAATGTCAGCGGCGAGGAGATGCTGCGGGTCTGGTCGAAAGCGCCGAGTCGCGACGATATCGCGACGGCGCTGCAGAGCGACCTCTGCGGCGAAGAGGGTGCGGCGCTGCTGGCACGGTTCGAGCGCTGGAACGCCGAGCCTCTCAATCTGCCCGGCACCTATTATCTCGAAATCGTCAACTGGATCTTCCGGGAGAACCGGATCGCGCGCGGCCAATTCACGGCACTCGGCCGCGTGATTGATCTGAAGGACGTCAAGGCGCCCGTCTTCCTGCTGGCCGGGCTCGATGACGACGTCGTGCCGGCTGCGCAGGCGCTCGCCACCGCCGGCTTGCTCGGCATACCACCGGCTTTCATTGCAGCGGCCTCCGACCCCAGCAACCATCTTGGCCTGTTCATGGGCGCGCGGACGCATGCCCATGCCTGGCCTCGGATCGCCGAGTGGCTGCGCGACGATCTGCCCGGCATGCTGGTGCGCAGGGCCTGAGACTGCCCCCAAAGGGCCCGGCGCCGGGCAGCGAAGCTGCAAATCCGTTATGCATGCCGTTGAATGGCCTGCACGGGGCCATGCCGATGGGTTAAATGGAGTCCAGAGCTGGCGGAGGCCGGTCGCGACGAGACAAAGGGACTGTGCTCGATGAGTTTCCACTCGATCTATGCCCACGGATTTGTGCGCGTGGCGGCCTGCGTCACCACCTCTCATGTGGCTGATCCCACGGCAAACGCGGCTGCGGTTCTGGCGGCAGCGAAGGACTGTCACGCGCAATCGGTGGCAGTCGCCGTGTTTCCCGAACTGTGCCTGTCCGGCTATGCGATCGAAGATCTCGTGAAGCAGGATCCGCTGCTCGACGCGGTCGAGCGCGGGCTCGTGGCCATCGTCGAGGCATCCTCGGCCCTGATGACCATCCTGATCGTCGGCGCACCGCTGCGCTTTGGCAATCGTATCTACAATTGCGCGGTCGTCATCCATCGCGGCAAAGTCCTCGGCGTGGTGCCCAAGAGCTACCTGCCGACCTATCGCGAATTCTACGAGGGACGGCATTTCGCCTCCGGCGCCGGCATCGTCGGAGAGATGGTCGCCTTTGGCGGGCTGCACGCCCCGTTCGGCGTCGACCTCCTGTTCGCGGCGGAGGACGTACCGGGCCTGACCATCGGCGTCGAGATCTGCGAGGACATGTGGATCCCGGTCACGCCGGCCTCCGAGCTCGCGCTTGCGGGCGCGAGCGTGCTGATCAATCTCTCGGGCAGCCCGATCACGATCGGCCGCGCCCGCTCGCGCGCGCTCTTGTGCCAATCGACTTCGGCGCGCTGCCTCGCGGCTTACGTCTATTCCGCCGCCGGGGCAGGGGAATCGACCACGGATTTGGCCTGGGACGGCCAGACCTCGATCTACGAGAACGGCGTGCTGCTGGCCGAGGGCGAGCGGTTCCGGCAGGGCGGCCAGATCACGCTAGCTGATGTCGATCTCGACCTGCTCAGGCAGGAGCGCGCGCTGATGGGAACCTTCGACGACAATCGCCGGCAGCGCGAGGGCTTCTTTCGGAAAGTCAGCTTCGCCCTGAAGCCGCCGGCCGCCGATATCGGCTTCCTGCGCAAGATCGAGCGCTTTCCGTTCGTGCCGAGCGACGAGAGCCTGCTCGAGCAGGACTGCTATGAGGCCTACAACATTCAGGTCGCGGGCCTCGTCCAGCGCATGCGCGCGACCGGCACCAAGCGCGTCGTCATCGGCGTCTCGGGCGGGCTCGATTCCACCCACGCTTTGATCGTCGCCGCCAAGGCCGTCGACCTCCTTGGCCTGCCGCGCGAGAACATTCTCGCCTACACCATGCCGGGCTTTGCCACCGGCAGCGAGAGCAAGACCAATGCGCTGGCGCTGATGAAGGCGTTGCAGACGAGTTGGCAGGAGCTCGACATTCGCACCACGGCGACGCAGATGCTGAAGGACATCGGCCATCCCTTCGGCAAGGGCGAGAAGGTCTACGATGTCACATTCGAGAACGTACAGGCGGGTCTGCGCACCGACTACCTGTTCCGGCTCGCCAACCATCATGGCGGCATCGTGATTGGCACCGGCGATCTCTCCGAACTCGCACTGGGCTGGTGCACCTACGGCGTCGGCGACCAGATGGCGCACTATAACGTCAACGCCGGGGTGCCGAAGACGCTGATCCAGCATCTGATCCGCTGGGTGATTGCTTCCAAGCAGTTCAGCGACGACGTCAACCAAACGCTTGGATCGATCCTGTCGGCCGAAATCTCGCCGGAGCTGGTTCCGGCCGAGCCTGGCGAGAAGCCGCAGAGCACGGAAGCTTCCGTCGGTCCCTACGAGCTCCAGGATTTCAACCTGTTCTACACGCTGCGGTTCGGCATGCGGCCGTCCAAGATCGCCTTCATGGCGCTGCAGGCGTGGAAGGACGTCGCGCGAGGCGAATGGCCGCCGGCGTTCCCGAACGATCGGCGCAAGGCCTATGACCTTCCCGAGATACGCCGCTGGCTGGAGGTGTTCTTGCGCCGCTTCTTCGCTTTCAGCCAGTTCAAGCGCTCGGCGATGCCGAACGGACCCAAGGTGTCGGCCGGCGGCTCGTTGTCGCCGCGTGGCGACTGGCGCGCGCCGTCGGATTCGAGCGCGGCGGCTTGGCTTGAAGATCTCGAACGGAACGTGCCGGTTTGAACGGGAGATGAGCGATGTCGGCCGGCGATGGGCCCGAGCAGGGCGGCAACCCACAGAACGTCCTCAACGGCCTCTACATCTTTGAGATCGAGATGCGCGACGGCAAGCGCGGCCAGGCCAAAGGCGTCGTCGTGCTCTGCGATGGCCGCATCATGGGCGGCGACAGCTATTTCTACTACACCGGCGGCTACACTTTCCGGAACGGGAAATGGCGCGGCGATATGACCGTCAATCAGCACACCGAGGCCGTCGGCAAGCCGCTTGCGTTCGGCGGCAGGGAAGTGACCTGCGGCTTTTCAGGCGACTATTCCGCCGACGGCGCCGAGGTCGAAGGCATGGCGCTGGTCGGCAAGACCAGTGTGACATTCACGGCGCGGCTCACGCTGAAGAACCCGATGTGAGACCCGCCTGAGATGTGAGACCGGCGTAATCGGTCCTCGTTCCTGATCAGGAACCTTCGCACCCACAGAGCGTTCGCGTCTGTTGTTGCGAATTCCGAGGAGAGGGACCATGCGCCAGCACTTGATGTTATCGACCGCAGCTATCGGACTGATGCTTGCTTCCGGCATCGCCTACGCCCAGGCGCCCGGTGAGCGTAGAGACGAGCCGAGACGGACCGAGGAGCCGGCGAAAGGCGCCGCACCGCAGCGCGGCGGCGCCCAGGAACGTGTTCAAGAGCACGTTCAAGAGCGGGCGCAGGGCGCCCAGGAGAGATTGCACGGCGCTGACCGCGAGGAGAAGGGCGGCGCTGCCAGGCAGGACGCGAGTGACGACAAGCGCCAGCCGGCCAGTTCGGCCGAGCGCAACCAGCCGAAGTCGAGGGATCAGGCACAAGACTCCCGCGAGCCTTCACGCGATCGCAGCCGCGACGCCGAGAACACGAAGCCGGGGCGCGACGGCAAGAGCAGCGCCGAGACGAAGCAGGACAAGACCGCGCCGCAGAAAACAACGGCCGAGTCCGACAAGTCCAAGTCCGGTACGTCTAGTCAGCAGAACGAGCGCACGGGTGCCGCGGCCAACCAGAACGAGCGCAACCAGACCCAGCCGCCGCGCAACGCGGCTGAGCAGCAGCAGCCGGCACAGCAGAACAACCGACCGGCAACCGCGACCGACACGAACCGGACGGCCCAGACCAACAACGCGCAGACCGCGCCTGCCAATTCGGGCACGCAGACCAATCAAGCCAACCAGACGAACCAGACCAACACGCAGACCAATCAGCAGACCCAGGTCTCGTCCGAGAAGCAGGTGCGGATCTCCGAAACGGTGAGCCATGCACGCCTGGCGGAGCCGGAGCGCAATCTGAACATCTCGATCCGGGTCGGCGAGACCATTCCCTCGCGCGTGCGTCTCCACAGGCTTCCGCCCGAGATCGTCTCGATCGAGCCCGAATATCGGGACTACGAATATTTTACGACGGGTGACGACGTCGTCATTGTGGAGCCGCGGACGCATCGCATCGTCAGCCAGGTGCCTCGCGATCCGTCGCGCGCCCGTGCCCAAATGAGCGGCGGCACCTCGTCGAGCATGGCGGCGGCCGGCGCCAGCAACGTGAATTGCCAGATCATGCGGCGTGACGCCTCGGGCAATGTGGCCCAGGCAGAGCCCTCGACCGTAGGCTCGACCGCGCGAACCGATTCCTTGAGCGTGACTGTCCAGATGCCCGGCGGCGGCTCGTCCGCGCCGATCGCCCTCGGCGCTCCCGCCGGCAACATCGTGGTCGCGACACAAGGGCAGGGCGACTGCACGGTGACGATCGAGCCGCAGACGCGATAGCGCCCGTGTCGGCATAACGACGCCAAAACGACTTCGCGCCGCGCGGCTGATCAAGCCGGCGGCGCGAAATCACGTTCAATCTAGAAAGTCCCGAGGTCCGGAGTGCCTAGGAGTCCGGACCTCGTAACCTTGCCCCAGCCTTTGATCCCCCCGCCCCATGTGGTCCCCCAACCCCGTGGTGCGCGATCAGAGGGTGATGCCCTTGGAAGGCCGCCGATCGATGTCCCGCGATGTACGCGACATCGGAATAGGATTCCATTCCGGATCACTACGGACTCGAACGCGCTTGATCCGCGCGCGGATGCATGCGTCTGCACGCCGCACTCGCGTTGCCTTTATTCGATGCACGCGATCGCGGGGATGTCCACATCTCCTCAGCGCCTCGGAACCTGCATTTCACCGGCCTGTCATTTAACTGGTCTAGCGCTGCTCCCGTCATTGTTGACGGCCGAGGAGCAACCCATGTCGAAGCCGGTACTGGGCGCCGCATTGTCCTTCAAATCGATCCCTGCGCATCGCGACTGGCTTCTCGAACGGCAGCGCGACCTCGAGATTCAGGATTTCTTTCGCGCGGACTTGCTCGACGGCGACTGGCGAAGTGCTGCTAGCGAAATCAAGCAGATGCTGTCAGGTCATACCGGCCGGCTCGGCATCCACGGACCGTTCTGGGGCTTCGCGATCGGTAGCCACGACCCGATGATCCGCCAAGTGGTGACGAAACGCCTGCTTCAGGGCCTCGAGGCCGCCGAGTTCCTCGGCGCGACGCAGATGGTGATCCATTCGCCGTTCACGACCTGGGACCACAACAACCTCGACCTCTATCCGGATAATCGCGGCAATCTCGTCGAACGCGTCAAGGCGACACTCGCCGAGGTGATCGTGCGCGCCGAAACCATCGGCTGCGAGATCGTCATCGAGAACATCGAGGACAAGGATCCGCGCGATCGCGTGCGCCTCGCCAAGGCGCTCGAAAGCAGCAAGGTGCGGGTCTCCCTCGACACCGGCCACGCCAACTACGCGCACATCTCCACCGGCGCGCCGCCGGTCGACTACTATGTCGAAACCGCCGGCGACATGCTGACGCACGTCCACCTGCAGGACACCGACGGTTTTGCCGACCGGCACTGGGCCCCGGGCGAAGGCAATATCCCGTGGGTCACCGTGTTCCGCGCGCTGGGCCGGCTGAATTCCAACCCCCGGCTGATCCTCGAACTTCGCAATCACAACGACGTCCGCCCTGGCGCAGCCCATCTGGCCGCGCTCGGTCTCGCCGAATAGCCGACCAAAAAACCGGCAGGGGTTATCATCATGAGCAAGCTCACGCGTCGTACCATCCTGAAGTCCGGCAGCGTTGCCGCAGGCACGCTGCTGCTGCCGCGCTTCGCGATCGGGCAGGCGGACAACCGTCCCTCGGTCACTATCGCGGTGCAGAAGGTGACGAATTCGAACGTGCTCGACGTGCTGCGCGAGCAGTCCAATGTCGGCGAGCGCGTCTTTTTCTCCTCGATCTGGGAAGGCCTGATCTCCAAAAACTGGCGCGGCAGCCTTGAGGCCGTGCCGGGGCTTGCCACCGAGTGGCGCCGTATCGACGACCAGACTGTCGAGGTGAAGCTGCGCCAGGGCGTCAAATTCCACAATGGCGACGAGCTGACGGCGGAGGACGTCGTCTTCACGTTCAGCCGCGAGCGCATGTTCGGTGAGACCGAGGCCAAGAGCCGCAGCACCATCCAGGCCTTTGAGAAAATTCCGACGCCGCGTCCGGGCAAGGAGCTGCCGCCGGACGTTCCGGCGGTTGCACGCCGGATCTGGCCGGATCTCGTCCGCGTCGATGCCGTCGATAAATACACCGTGCGCTTCTACAACGCGACGCCCGACGTCACGATCGAGGGTCGGCTGTCGCGCTACGGCTCAGATATCGCGAACCGTCGCGCCTGGGCTGAATCCGTGAGCTATCTCGACTGGGCGCGCAAGCCTGTTACCACCGGGCCCTACAAGGTCGTCGAGCTCAAGCCCGACGTGTCGCTGACGCTGGAAGCCCACGACGAATATTGGGGCGGCCGTCCACCGCTCAAGCGCATTCGCTTCCTCGAGGTCCCGGAGGTCGCGAGTCGCATCAACGGGCTGCTCTCGGGCGAGTATCAGTTCGCCTGCGACATCCCGCCGGACCAGATCGCGGGCATCGAGAAGAACGCGGCCTTCGAAGTGCAGGGCGGCACCATCCTCAATCATCGTCTGACCGTATTCGACAAGAACCACGCCCAACTCGCCAATCCACTTGTAAGGCGCGCCTTCACTCATGCCATCGACCGTCAGGCGATCGTCGACAGCCTGTGGGCCGGTCGCACACGCGTCCCGAAGGGCCTGCAGTGGGAGTTCTACGGTGACATGTTCAACGCCGACTGGAGCGTACCGACCTACGATCCGAAGCTGGCGCAGGATTTGTTGAAGCAGGCCAACTACAAGGGCGATCCCATTCCCTATCGCCTGCTCAACAATTACTACACCAACCAGGTCGCGACCGCGCAGGTGCTGGTCGAGATGTGGAAGTCGGTCGGTCTCAACGTCCAGATCGAAACCAAGGAGAACTGGTCGCAGATCATGGAACGTGCGCCGACGCGCGCGGTCCGCGACTGGTCGAACTCGGCCGCCTTCAACGATCCCGTATCGTCGCTGGTTGCCCAGCACGGACCGAACGGCCAGCAGCAGCAGATCGGCGAGTGGACCAATGCCGAGCTGAATACGCTCTCGGAGTTCCTGGAAACCTCGATCGATCGGGCCGCCCGCAAGAAGGCGTTCCGCCGCATGCTGGAGATCGCCGAGCGCGAAGACCCGGCCTATACGGTGCTGCACCAGAACGCGACCTTCACGGCCAAGCCGAAGTCGATCAAGTGGAAGGCGTCGCCGGCCTTCGCGATGGATTTCCGCGCCGGCAATTTCGAGGCCTGATCGGTGGCGCCGCTGATCAGCATTAAGGACCTCAGCGTCGCCTTCCACGGCGTGCCGGTCTTGCGTGGTGTCGATCTCGCCTTGCACAAGGGCGAGGCCCTGGGCCTCGTCGGCGAGTCCGGGTCGGGCAAGTCGGTGACGTGGCTTGCGGCACTCGGCCTCTTGCCGCGGAATGCCCGCGTCTCGGGCTCCGTTCGTCTCGACGGTCGCGAGATCCTCGGTGCGGCGGCCGCCGAGCTCGATCGTATCAGGGGCGGGCGCGTCGCCATGATCTTCCAGGATCCCGCGAGCGCACTGAATCCCGTGCTGACCATCCGCAGGCAGCTCTGCGAGTCCTTGGCGCTGCATCGCGATATCTCGGGCGGCGCGGTGAAAGCGGAAGCGCGGCGGCTGCTCGATCTCGTCGGCATTCCCGACGCGGCGCGCAGGCTCGAAGCCTATCCGCATGAGTTCTCCGGCGGCCAGGTCCAGCGCATCATGATCGCGATGGCGCTCGCCGGAAATCCCGACCTGCTGATCGCGGATGAGCCGACTACGGCGCTCGACGCCACGATTCAGGCGCAGATTCTAGAACTGCTCTCGACCATCCGCCGCGAGATGAGCATGGCGATGGTCCTGATCAGCCACGATCTTGGCGTCGTCGCCGAAAACTGCGACCGCGTGGCCGTGATGTATGCGGGCCGCATTGTCGAGGAGGCGCCGGCGAACCAGCTTTTCGCCGATCCCGTCCATCCCTATGCGCAGGGCCTGATCGGCGCGCTGCCGCCGCTTGACGGGCCGAGGCGCCACCTGACCGCCATTCCCGGAACGGTCCCCGATCCCGCGAGCATGCCTGATGGCTGCGCCTTTGCGCCGCGTTGTGCGCTCGCAGAAGCGCCGTGCGGCATTGTAGCCCCAACCCTCGCGCCGATCGCGGCGGATCGCGCCGCTGCCTGCGTTCGCGCCGAGGCTTCGCGTCGCGCGCTGCTCGGGATGGCTGCCGAATGAGCCGTCCGCTCGTCGACGTGGCCTCGATCTCGCGCAGCTACAGCATGGGCTCCGGGATGTTCGGCCGAAGTACCGCCGTTCATGCGGTCGATGGCGTGTCGCTGACGATCCGCAAGGGCGAGACGCTGGGCCTCGTCGGCGAGTCCGGCTCGGGAAAGTCGACCACCGGCCGCATCGTACTTGGCCTCGAGCCGCCGGACCATGGCGAGGTTCGGTTCGACGGCAAGCCGATGGCCGCGCCCGGAACGACCGCATGGCGTGCGCAACGCGCGCACATGCAGATGATCTTTCAGGATCCGCTGGGAGCACTGGACCGGCGGTTGCCGGTCGCCGCGCAAATCCGTGAACCCCTGGATATTCACGGCCTCGGGACGCCCCTCGAGCGCGAGGAGCGGGTCCGCGAATTGCTGCGCGCGGTCGAACTGACACCCGCACATGGTGCGCGCTATCCGGGCGCGCTCTCCGGCGGACAGCGCCAGCGCATCGTGCTGGCGCGGGCGCTGGCGACAAAGCCGGATTTCCTCGTCTGTGACGAGCCGGTCAGCGCGCTCGACGTCTCGATCCAGGCGCAGGTGGTGAATTTGCTCGCCGATCTCCAGGCTCAGCTTGCGCTGACCTTGCTCTTCATCAGCCATGATTTGCGGGTCGTCCGGCAGATCAGCAATGTGGTGGCCGTGATGTATCTCGGCCGCATCGTCGAGATCGGCAGCGCCGATGATCTGTTCGCGCGGCCGGAGCACCCGTACACGCAAGCACTGGTCTCGGCATCGCCCGCGCCGGGCCGCCGCAGCGCAGGCCGCATTGTGCTGGCAGGCGATCCGCCGAACCCGGCGGCCCGTCCTCAAGGCTGCGCCTTCCATCCGCGCTGTCCGCGCGCGATCGCGCGTTGTGCAAGCGAGGTGCCAGCGCTGTCCAACGTCGGTGGCGACAGGCAGGTCGCCTGCCACCTTGTGGCGGGGCCGCACGTCGAGACGCGGGATGCGGCGTGATGGGACGCTATTTCGCCATTCGGATCGGACGCGCGGCGTTGACGATCGTGCTCGTCGTCACCTTCGCCTTCGTGGTGTTGCGTCTCTCGGGCGATCCCGCGCTGATGATTTTGGGACCGGAAGCGCCGCCGGAAGTCCTCGCCGCCTTCCGCAGGGCGTGGGGCCTCGATGATCCCATCTGGTTTCAGTATCTCGACTATTTTGGAGCGATCGCCAAAGGCGAGCTCGGCCGTTCCATGCGTGACGGGCGGCCTGCGATCGAGCTTGTGCTGGAGCGGATACCGGCAACGCTGGCGCTGACGCTGCCGGCCTTCGCATTCAAGGTCGCGCTCGGCATTCCCGCCGGCATCTACGCGGCGCTGCACCGAGGCTCCGGCATCGACCGCGCGGTGATGATGACGGCGGTCGCCGGCTTCACCGTGCCGAGTTTTGTGCTGGCGCTGCTGCTCGTGCTCGTCTTCGCGGTGCAGCTCGGATGGCTGCCCTCGGGCGGGCAGGACAGCTGGCGTCACGCCATCCTGCCGATCGTGACACTCAGCCTTGGCGGCGCCGCGGTGCTGGCGCGCTTCACCCGCAGCGCCATGCTGGAGGTGCTGGGCCAGCCCTATATCCGCACCGCCTCGGCAAAGGGCGTGCCGTGGCGAAAAGTCGTGACGTCGCATGCGCTGCCGAACGCGGCGATTCCGACAGTCACCATTCTGGGCTTCATGGTGGGCACGCTGATCGCGGGCGCGGTCGTGGTCGAGAGTGTGTTTTCGTGGCCAGGAGTAGGGCGCCTGCTCGTCGTCGCCGTCGCCAACCGTGACCTCGCCGTCGTGCAGTGCATCCTGTTGCTGGTGGCGATGACCATGGTCACCTCGAACCTGATCGTCGACTTCCTCTACGGCTTCCTCGACCCGCGGCTGCGCGCCAAGGGGGCGCACGCATGAAGGGAGCGCATGCATGACTGACGCAACGCTGAAGGACGCGTCGGCCCGCCGCCGCATGAGCCTCCCGGCGATCCCGGTCTCGGTCGCCATCGCGATCGGCTGGATCGTCGCGATGCTGGTGATCGCGGCCTTCGCCGAGAAAATCGCGCCGTATGGCTACACCCAGCTCGACCTTCGCAATCGTCTCGCTGCTCCCGGCAATGTCGCGCACTGGCTCGGCACCGACGAGCTCGGCCGCGACGTGCTGTCGCGGCTGCTCGTCTCGATCCGCATCTCGCTCCTGATCGCCTTTGGCGCCACGGCGATCTCCGCCATCGTCGGCACTATGCTCGGCTTCCTCGCCGCGCATTTCCGCGGGCCCGTCGAGCAGCTGGTGCTGATGTTGTCCGACTTCCAGGCCAGCATGCCCTTCCTGATCATGGCGCTCGCGGTGCTCGCCTTCTTCGGCAATTCGCTGCCACTCCTGATCGGCTTGATGGGATTTTTCGGCTGGGAGCGCTACGCCCGCATCGCGCGGGGCCTTGCCATCTCGGCCAATGCGCAAGGCTATGCGGCGGCGGTCCGCCAGCTCGGCGCGACGCCGGCGCGGATTTACCTCCGGCATATCTTGCCCAACATCGCCTCGACCCTGATCGTCTCGACTACGCTGGTCTTTCCCGAGGTGATCCTGATGGAGTCGGGCCTGTCCTTCCTGGGCCTCGGCGTGCAGCCGCCGATGACCAGCCTCGGCAACATGGTCGGCTACGGCCGCGAGTACCTGACCCGGGCGCCCTGGATCATGCTGGCGCCGGCCACCACCATCGTGGTGACCACGCTGGCGGTCTCCGTCATCGGCGACTGGCTGCGCGACCGGCTCGATCCCGAGCTGCAATAGGACTTCAGCTCTCGTGTCCCGGACGCGCGAAGCGCGAGCCGGGACCTAGGAGGCCATAGCACTCGCTGCCAGATGGGCCCCGGCGCTGCAGCGCACCGTCGAAGAGACGCTGCGCCGCGTCCGGGGCAGGTGAGAGTCCCCGCGCCGGGAGCAGGGGAGCCCTGTCCGGCCCAAGTTCCCGTTGCGCGCGTTCCCCCCGTGCGCTATCCGGCCGGAAAGGCCTGAGGCGGCTTCGAAATTTTGCCGCGCCCGGCCAGCCAAACCCGAGGACGGAAACCGCCATGCCAGCCTATCGCTCCCGCACCACCACCCACGGCCGCAACATGGCGGGCGCCCGCGGCCTCTGGCGCGCGACCGGCATGAAGGATGGCGATTTCGGCAAGCCGATCATCGCGGTGGTCAATTCGTTCACCCAGTTCGTGCCCGGCCACGTCCATCTGAAGGACCTCGGCCAGCTCGTCGCCCGCGAGATCGAGCAGGCCGGCGGCGTGGCGAAAGAGTTCAACACCATCGCGGTCGACGACGGCATCGCCATGGGCCATGACGGCATGCTCTACAGCCTGCCGTCGCGCGAACTGATCGCCGACAGCGTCGAGTACATGGTCAACGCCCATTGCGCCGACGGCATGGTCTGCATCTCCAATTGCGACAAGATCACCCCCGGCATGCTGATGGCGGCGCTGCGGCTCAACATCCCCGCCGTGTTCGTCTCGGGCGGACCGATGGAGGCCGGCAAGGTCACGCTGCAGGGCAAGACCAAGGCCGTCGACCTGATCGATGCCATGGTCGCCGCGGCCGACTCCAAGGTCAGCGACGAGGACGTCAAGGTGATCGAGCGCTCGGCGTGCCCGACCTGCGGCTCGTGCTCGGGCATGTTCACGGCCAATTCGATGAACTGCCTCACGGAAGCCCTTGGCCTTGCGCTCCCCGGCAACGGCACGGTGGTCGCGACCCACGCCGACCGCAAACGCCTGTTCGTCGAGGCCGGCCACACCATCGTCGATATCGTGCGCCGCCACTACGAGCAGGACGACACTAGCGTGCTGCCGCGCAATGTCGCGAACTTCAAGGCGTTCGAGAACGCGATGACGCTGGACATCGCGATGGGCGGCTCGACCAACACGGTGCTGCATCTGCTCGCCGCCGCCCATGAGGGCGAGGTGAAGTTCACCATGCAGGACATCGACCGACTGTCGCGGCGCGTGCCCGTGCTGTGCAAGGTCGCGCCGTCGGTCGCCGACGTGCATGTCGAGGACGTGCATCGTGCCGGCGGCATCATGGGAATTCTGGGCGAGCTCGACCGCGCCGGCCTGATCGACACGTCGGTCTCGACCGTGCACGCGCCGACGATGAACGACGCGCTGGAGCGCTGGGACATCAAGCGCTCGAAGAGCGAGTCCGTCCGCACCTTCTTCCGTGCCTCGCCCGGCGGCATCCCGACCCAAATCGCCTTCAGCCAGGAGCGTCGCTACGACGAGCTCGACACCGACCGCGAGAAGGGCGTGGTCCGCAACCTCGAGCACGCCTTCAGCAAGGACGGCGGTCTTGCCGTGCTCTACGGTAACCTCGCGCAGGACGGCTGCATCGTGAAGACCGCCGGCGTCGACGCCTCGATCCTGAAATTCTCCGGCCCCGCCCGGGTGTTCGAGAGCCAGGATGCCGCCGTGGAAGGCATTCTGGGCGGCAAGGTCGTTGCCGGCGAGGTCGTGGTCATCATCTATGAAGGCCCGCGCGGCGGCCCCGGCATGCAGGAGATGCTGTATCCGACCAGCTATCTGAAATCGATGGGCCTCGGCAAAGCCTGCGCGCTCGTCACCGACGGACGCTTCTCGGGCGGCTCGTCGGGCCTGTCGATCGGCCATTTGTCGCCGGAAGCTGCCGAAGGCGGCAACATCGGTCTCGTCAGGACCGGCGATCGCATCGCCATCGACATCCCGAACCGCAGCATCACGCTGGAGGTCTCCGACGAGGAGCTGGCCAAGCGCCGCGCCGCGGAAGAGGCGAAGGGCGATGCCGCCTGGCAGGCGATCGGCCGCAAGCGCAATGTCTCGACCGCGCTTCAGGCCTACGCCGCGCTCACCACCAGCGCCGCGCGCGGCGCGGTGCGCGAGGTGAAGCGGCGCGCGCGCTAGGTCAGAACGCCCAGGAGAATTTGCCCTTGGCGGCGTGATCGGTGACCGTGTTGCCGATCTGACCCACATAGGAGAGGCCGACCGTGATGTGTCGGCCGATCGCAAGATCGAAGCCCGCCTCCGCGAGCAGCGAGTCGCGCGCAACCGGCACACCCGCGATCGTGAACGGGGCCGGGGCGACCTGGAACGCCATCACGGCAGCCGGGGTCACGTTGTTGAATGCATGCTGCCAGGCGACGGTCGTGCGGGGGATCAGCGTCATGTCGTGCGCCAGCGGCACGAAGGTCGCGGCGCGCCCGCCGAGCGTCGCATAGCCGGTTTCGAAGGTCTGCGCCGCAACGTTCAGCGCCGCCGGGCCGCCGAGTTCGGCGGTGGCATCCGTGTGCACACGCACCCAGGCAGCCCCGGCAAACGGCTCCAACGCAACCTTGCCGAAGGGGATTCCGTAGCCGATCTCGCCGAAGATCTGCCCGGTGCTGCCGTCAGTCCGTGAGGTCAGGCGATCAGCGAAGCCGACGATGTTCACCAGCCGATTGGTGTCGATCGTGTGGAACGCATACGCGCCGCCCGCCCGCAGGTTGACGTTGCCGAAGCGCCAGCCGCCATAACCGGCAATGTGCGCGGTATCGACATTCGAGGAACCACGACCGTCGAGCATATTCTTGGTGCCAGTATAGCCTGCGGCCATTCCGAGACGGCCAGCGCCGCCGACGCGCGTATCGAAGCCGGTGATGAAGCCGGCAAGATCCCGCCGCACGCCGGCTGCATTGCCATCGCCATTGAAAGTGCCCCAGGCGCCCAAGCCCTGGGCCCAGAACACGGTGTCGGAGATCGCTCGCGGCGGCGCCATCGGCGCCTTCGTCACAATCGGCGATTTGCCGTAGGCGAGTGCGCTCTCCATCGCGTATGCCGCGAACGCGGCCTGCGATCCGCCGAACGACAGCGCGGCCATGGAGTCGATGTCGCCTCCATACGAGGCCTGCCGCAGCCGCCCCAGGATCGCGCCGCGCATCGCCAGGCTGTCATTCGCCAGCGTGCCGACCGTCGAGGCGTGCACCTCGCCCGAAAGTTGATCCAGCGCGGCGTTGAGTTGCGGCGAGGTCAAGCCAATCAGCGCCGAGAATGCGCCGCTGCCGCCGAGGAAAGCGGAATCGACCGCTCCCGCCGTCGCGACCTGGTTGCGGGTGCCGTTGATCAGGAACGGCGAGACGAGCGCCTGATCAAGCACGAGATAGACGTTGTTGGCGTCGTATTCGACGTGCGGCCGCGTGACGCCGAAATTGCCCGAGATCGCCAGCGCGCCGAAGCTGCCGCTGAGCGTGCCTGCTGCGTTCAGGACGGTGTAGTGCGTGCCCGGCGTGTAGGTCCCGCCGGTGCCGATGGCGCGGAGCGTGCCGGCGAGCGTCGCGTTACCGGTCACGTTGGTGCGATCCGCCGTGGCCGGCGAGACCTCGACCACGTAATTGCCGCCGCCGGCGAAGGTCAGATTACCGCTCACCGTGAGCGTGCCGATCGAGTTGCCGGGCGCGAGCGAGCCGCCGGCATTGATGATGGTGGACGACACCGTGCCGATGCCGCCCAGCGTGCCGCCGGCATTCACCGTGACGCCGCCGGTCGAGCTGATGTCGCCGTTGACCGACAAGGTGCCGCCGTTGACCGTCACGAATGCGGTTGTCGTCGACGTTCCGGTCAGCGCCCAATTCGAGGAGCCTGTCTTGTCGATCAGCCCCCAGCCGGCGTCGATCTGGCTCGCATCGAATGTGTTGGAGCCGGTGCCGGAGAAACGGATCGTATCGGAGCCGCTGCCGACGACTTGGCCGGTGAGAGTGGCGTTGGGTCCTTGCATCTCCAACGTGCTGCCGGCGCTATCGAACCGGACCCCCTCGGAAAAACTCGCGATCGTGCCGGCATTGACGATCGTGGTCGCGCCGGTGGCACGGACACCGCCGAATCCGCTGATGGTGCCGAAATTGTTGATCAAGTTGTTCGTGCCGCTGACCGTGATGCCCTCGAACTGAGACCCGGCGACGGTCGCGCCCGCCGCGATGTTGATGGTGGCGCCGCCGCTGCCGGATGCGGTCGCCGCGATGCCTGGGGCGAGAAAGCCGGCGGCGCTGCCGCGGACGGTGCCGGCGTTCACGTTCACGGTGATGCGGCCGTCTACCGCGTTTGCGACAATGCCGCCGCCGAAGGGGCCGTTGATCGTGCTTGAGGCCGTGATGTTGATGTTGCCGGTTCCCGCGGTGACGGCGTTGATGCCTGTGAATGTAGCATCGACCGTGCCGCTGCTCGTGACGGTGATGTCGCGAGAATTGGCGGCGTTGAAGATCACGGCATTGATGCCGAGGGCGCCGCCCGTGATCGCGCCAGCCTGGTGCACGGTCACGGCACCGGTGCCGTTCGTGCTGGCGTCGATGCCGCTCGCCGCCGGATCGGTGAGTGTGATCGCGCTGCCGGACGCCGTGTTGACGATGACGGAGCCCGATCCCGTGGCGCCGCTGCTCGCGTTGATACCGAAGTTTGTCGCGAAGATCGTGCCACCGGTCTGGTTGACTGTGACGTCGCCGCTGCCGGCGGTCGCTATCGCGAGGATGCCGGTGCCGAACGACGTGGCGGCGCTGGCGCCGCCGATGGTCGCATTCGACGTCACGGTCATGGTCCCGGTGCCGAAGACGTCGAGACCTCTGGCCGCGGTGGCGCCGCTGGCGTTGACGATGGCGCCGTTGCCGGTCAGTGCGACGGAGACGTCCCCGCCGCTGATCAGGGCGCCATCGCCGAAGGACGACAGCGTCGTCAGCGAGCCTCCGTTCAGGGTCATGTTTATCGAGCTGGCAGCAATGAGCTGCATGGCCGTCGATCCCTGGAAGTTCGGGGTGACGGGGGTTCCGCTCGTCCCCATCGTGATGGTGCCGGGCCCGTTGGTGTTCATGTTGAGGCCGATGCCGGAGCCGGCCGTATTGCTGGCGCTGCCGTTGCCCGAATAGACGATGTTCCCGGTGCTGGTGCTGATGTCGAGCGCGTGCACCGCCTGGGTGGTGGTCACCGCGCCGTTGTTGACGACGTTGATGCCGGCACCGTTCGCGCTGATCGCAAGGCCATAACCGCTGACCGTCTGGCCCGTATTGATCGTGGCGCTCACGGCCCCCGCGCTGAAGGCCTGCGAGCGATCGACTGACGACGCCGTTGCGGCGTCGGTATTCGTGGTGTTGGTGGTGACGGTGCTGTTGCAGGTGACCGTGTTGGGACCAGCGGTGACGGCGCAGGCGGCGAGCGCGCTGCCGGGATGCCCGGCAATGACGGCAATGAATGCGCCCGTGAAGGCCGTGCTGGCGAGCAGGGCGCGCCTGTGGCCGAGGGCGAGCTTCCCGCTCAAGGCGCGCTGGTGGCGCCGTGACACTGGTCGATGATGCATCCTTCCATCCCCTGCCGGCGGGTTCGCTTAGGTCACGGGCAGTGATTCCCAACCATGAATTATGGCAAATCCGGCTGCGGGCGTCAGCAGGACGCGATGCAATCAGCGCGCGAGAAATGCACAAGATGCGGTCACACCCCGGGCCTGTTGGCGGATTTTCCGGAGAGTGTGATCCGGCGGCAACGCCAACCCGCACCGACAGCGGCGGGCCGCGCCAGCGGCCGGGCGCGAGCGGCACCGGAAGGCGCCTGGTCGAGCGTTGGGGATCCGCCGGGCGCCATGATCGTCGATCGCGAGCCGCGACCATTGGTCGATGGATCGACAGGCGCGCCCGAATGGTCAACGAGTCCTTAGCAGCGGGCGCAAGCCGGCCGTTTGCATTAAGGATGCCCCGACGAACTTCGGCAGCTCAGAATTTTGCGGCGTATACTGCCAGCTACCTTCGCAAATCCGTTTCGGGCAATTGGGGCACCACAACAATGTCTCGCACTCTCGCTGTCGTTTTCTCAACAGTCGTCGCTGCGATTTCAATGACCGGTGCGGCTTCCGCCGGCTGCTACAATTGCTACACGCCGCCGCCGTGCACGACCTGCTACCAGCAGCAATACGTGCAGCCGCAATACCGAACTGTCGACGAGACTGTGATGGTGTCGCCGGGCTCCGTCGTGGCGCACCGCGCGCCGGCGCAGTACCGCACCGTGATGGTGCCGCAGACCGTGATGGTGGCGCCGCCGAGCGTCCAGTACGAGCGCATTCCGCCCCAATACGCCACGCGCCAGCGCGTCGAGATGGTCCAGCCGGGGTATTCGTATTACGCCCCGGTGCAGATGGGGTGTGCGTCCTGCGGCGGCTACTGAGCTAGAGCAACAACGCAGAATTCAAGCGGCGCTCCCTCGGGGGCGCCGCTTTTCTTTGCAGCCGGCAAATGATGCCCGGAAACGGAAGCGACTCCAAACCGGGCCTCGCAACCGGCGACGCCTTGGGAGATGTCGCCAGTGTCCGGGATTGCCGAGAGGGCATAGGGCAAGGGAACAGGCTGACGCTCGCCTGACAGATCCGATGCCGGAGAAGGGGACGGGCGCCAACTTCGCGTTGCCATGCGCCGTCGACTACGTTAAGCGACAGCCACTCCGGGTTTGGAAGGGTGGCCGAGTGGTTTAAGGCACCGGTCTTGAAAACCGGCGTGCCCGCAAGGGTACCGTGGGTTCGAATCCCACCCCTTCCGCCAGTACATTGTTTCCCTCTGTATCCCGCTGGCGCCCGGCCTTCAGAAGCCGGTTCAAACCGCGAGCACCACTACCATCTCCAACATCATCGCACTTCCCACGCGCACCGTGGTTCGCCCGGCCTTGCCTCCTGAGAACGTGGCCGAGGTGAAGGCGCTTCCGTACAGCGTCACCCGCGGGGCCCACTCCAGGAAGCCCCGCCGCTCCAAGAACGGCACTCCGGAGGAGCGAGCGGGGAAGCAGCCGGTCCAAGTGCTCTATGCCGGCCGGATGTACCTCACGCCCGCGCGGGGCGGGGACCCGACGTTCGTCCGTATCGTCGAGCATCGCGACGCTGTGAGACGATATGACCGCGCCGTCAGTAAGTCCTCCGCAAATAATCGATTTAGTAGGTCGAGGCGGTCGCGAGCCACTGCGCGTAGTGGGTGTCGAAAGCGAGGCAACGCGCCAACCAAACTACGCAAGCTGCTCGGTCAAAACCCGCGGTTTGCTCAACCGCTCGCTCAGACGGATCATCGGGCGCTCGATTGCTATCCATGTGAAATATGAAAGAAGGCAGCAGGCGAGCAGAGTCGCGAAGCGCCAGATTTCGCAGCTCCACGCCGGCAAAGCGAAAGGTAACCACTGGCCGCCGACTATGGAGGCCGTCAGGAACACGATGTAGTGCAACAGGTAGATCGAGTAGGACGCGTCGCCTGCAGCAACTAGCCAGCTGAGCGGGCGTCGGCGCCAGGGCAGTTCGAGGGTGGCCAAACCGGCAAGGATCAGCGCCATCGAGAGCGGCACCGAAAATATGAAATCGTGACTGCGCGTCCAGATCAGCAGAGCAACGCCTGCGATCAGCGGCAGCGTGCTTCCGGCGCGGACGACCACGCCGCGGGCGAGGAAAACGACGACACCGGCTAGGAAGTCCGCCTGCGTCGTCGAGACCAAATGAAACGACCACGGATTGCCAAGGTACCAGCCTGTCGCGGCGAGCGTTGCGAGCGCGGCCGCCAGTCCGCCGACGCCCGCAATTGGGACGACTGCAGCAGCCAGCGCATAGAACACGATCTCGCGCTCGAGTGTCCAGCTCGGGTCGTAGGCCGATGCGCCGGCCTGTGGCAGCAGCGTCATCGAATACAGAACGTGCGATGCGGCTTGGGGCGCGTATTTGCCCCAGGCAATCAACCCCAGCACGGCCGCAATGGCGATCCAGTACATCGGATAGAGACGGAAGGCGCGCTTCAGTGCGAAGCTCGCGACCGTGAACGAGGGTTTTGCGACGACTAGGCAAATCACGTAGCCAGAGATCGCGAAGAACAGGTTCACCCCGAGGAAGCCCCACTGCTTGAGCCATGGGATGGGCATCCACGCGGTTTCCGGAAACGCTCCGCGCACCGCGACGTAGGAATGGAAATAAGCCACGGACAGCGCGGCGAGCGCCCGAGCGGCCTGTAGTCCCTCAAGCTTGTGCTCTTTCCCCATGATGACTGGCTACAGATGTCGGTGCGATCGATCAAGCCTCCTACGTCTTTCCAGGGCTTCGCTCCTTCTTGACGAACCGAGCTTGAACGCGGCGCGTGACAAGGCGTTGAGATAGCGCCGCCCACTTGCAAACAGGAACCGGCCGAAGTCTGATCGGCCGCATGGGTCGCCATCAGCACGACGTCGACGAGCTCGCGTACATGGAGCGTCTGCGTCGCGACCTGGCGGAGGAGAGCAGGGTGCCCGGCGAGGCCGATGCACTGCTTGAGATGGCCGAAAACTACGGTCGTGAGGCTGCGAAATTCGCCGTGGATAGGACCGTAGATCGCTCGCGACGCGCTCGAAACAGTCGAGCAATTTCAAGACGATTGATCGGGCGCCCCTTCCGCCACCTCCTCGTCCGACGGTGTCCTGATACGTCTTTTTGTGTCGAAGAAGCGCTTGATCTAAAACGGCTGGGTTCGTTGCTTGCGCTTGGTGGCAGCGCGGGCTCCGGGCAGCGTGCCCACGTGGTCTGGTGCCGCTCTCGGCGCCAGAACGGGCGGCCACTCCATTCCCATGTTCGCAAGCGGCACCAGTTCGGCGCCGAGTGGACATGCCATGGTCGGCGAGAAAGGTCCCGAGCTGGTCAACCTTCCGTGCGGCGCGCGCGCAGGTTTTCAACGCCGGTCAAACGCGGGGAATGCGAGGGGATCAGAGCGGCCCTGCAGTGTTCATGCAGGACGTGAGCTGGGAGTAGCTGCCGAACTTGTGGACTGGCCGCCCCGCCGCTACGATTTGCAGCATGGGAAGGACCAAAAAGCTGATCGATTGCTGCGACTGCGACCACCCGGTGTCAGCGAGTGCGTCGGCCTGTCCAAATTGCGGCTCGAAGGTGCCGTTCGGCCCTCCCATTCTTCACCGCAAAAGGCCCCCGATCTATAACGTCGAGGCGCGCAACGACCGCAACATGGTCGTCTTTGCCGGGACGCTGGGAGGCTTAGGCGCAGCCTATGGATTTGCGACAAGTGCGGGGCCGCTTGGTGCTGCGCTGCTGGTCACGTCGTACGGCATGCTGGGTGTCTTGGTGGGCGTCCCGCTTGCGGCGTTGTTCTACATCACGCGCCGGCTGTGGCGGTAGGGGACCCTGGAATATGGGAAGTCTACGTACCGCCTAGCGTCGCTCCCGGCGCTCTGATCCGCAGCCGGGAGCATGGGGCTGGTAAGGAACCGGTGCCATTTCCTCTTCCGGGTGACAATCCGGGCCGCTTGGAATTCCGGTAGTCTTACGGAATCCTTATTCGGAACACGGTGTTCTACTGTGAGAACACCGGCGAGATTTAAGTACCAGTTTCTAATTTGCCCGGGATGGCCGCAGTGGGGGCTGGAACCACCCTGCGGCCTTTCGCTTTAGCGAAACCCATTTTTAAGTTGAGCCGTACCGTCTCTGGGGCGAAGCCGGCGGAGAATTTGTGAGCATTCAAATCATTATAGCCGCCATGTTGGAGCGCGAGCTAGCGGCGCGCGGCGTGCAATCGTTGGGACTTTCCGATTGCATGGAGATCGTCGAGAACCTGCTCCGGCGCCTGAAAGATTTGGACCGGGAGTTAGCTGCGCGAGGCGCCAACCCAGCGGTAGTCTCATGGAGAGACGGCCCCGGCTCAGAGGGGCCGGGGACTGGTTAGACCGAGGCCGCTAGGCGAGAGCCTTTTAGATCGTCTTCCGGTGTCCAATGGTCGGCGCGTATTTGTCCGCTCCAGGCTCAAGATGCTGAGGCCAGTCAATTGCCGTGCTAAACAAATCGCGCCGCTCGATTTCGCGTGCAAGAGCCTCCGCGCGCAGCCTCGCTGGCAATCCGACAAAACGCGTGCCGGCTAGCCTATCTGCTTGCACCTCTTGACGGATGAACTCGTGCATCCGCAGAATGAACTGGTCAGATAGGCCTTCGAACTCGCTCATGCCAGCCAATCGCGTCAGCCAAAGATATAGGCAACCAAAAAGGTGGCTGGCTGCCAAGCGATGAACCCAATCGCCTCCAGCGAAACAGCTGTGGCCAGGACGGCTACAGCGCTGAAGGTGAGGGGAATGGCGATATCGAAAAAGTTGTGGGGCTCGTCTGCATCTGCAGTCTGAAATGCGGTCCTAGTGGACATTCGAATATTCCTCTGCTCGAGGTCATATCGAATTGGACGCTCTCAGCAAAACGTTCGCCGGAGTTAACCTGACCGCTAAACCTTAACAGCGAAGGCTAGTCCCTTCAGGAATGTGTCGCGGCACAAAACCCATCGACGGCCTTGATCACTGCGTCTTTCAATGCACCAGTCTGCCGCGACTAACCTCAGCAAGCGCAGGGATCAAAGCCCGCTGACTGCAAGCTCGAAATACTGTGAACACGACGCAGCCGCCAAAGCCAAGGCGCAACCTCGTTCGGCTTGTGGTGGTCTGCTTCCGAACGGTGATCTGTCAGTTGCGGTAGAATTTGAGCGAGAGCGTCGATTGGAGTGAAGCCTCGTCTCTGCATGTTACGATCAAGTGCGGCGAGGTCGTGCACCGCACGGTAGAAGGAGAGCGAGGTCCGTTCGAAAAAGCGTCGAAGATCAATACAGTTGACAAGACACCCCTTCCGCCAGTCTATCCGACCGGGTTCTATACGTCGGGTTTACCCGGACAGGTAATCAGTGCATCAGACCTCCAATCCAGCCGCACTCGACAAGCTGAAACTCCGCATTCAGGCGTTGCGGGCCAAGACGATCGCCAATGGCTGCACCGAGGACGAGGCGCTGTCTGCCGCCGCCAAGGTTGCCGAGCTGCTGGATCGCCACGATTTGTCGCTCTCGGACGTGGAACTGCGGGCTTCGCCATGCGAACGGAGGGTCTACGAGACTTTTCGCAAGAAGCGCATTCCGCTGGACGACTGCATCGGCGCGATCGCTCGTTTCTGCGATTGTCGGGTCTGGCGCGAGAAGAGCCCGGCCGGCGAAAACCGCTATGTGTTCTTCGGTCTCGGCGCGGATATCGAGGTCGCGCATTATCTGGCCGAATTGATCGACGGCGCCGTGCGCACTGAGCTCGGCCGCTTCAAGACCTCGGTCGACTACTCTGGGTTCCGGCACCAGGAGCGGCACCTGGCCAATGCCTCCTTCGCGCTCGGCATGGTGGCGTCGATCGCGGACAGGCTGGTGGCGATCAAGGCCAGTCGCGATCAGGTCAACGAAAGCTCCGGTCGCGGGCTCGTGGTTCTCAAGACCTCGGTGGTCGATGCAGAATTTGACAAGCTCGACCTGAAGATGCGGACCCAGCGCAGCGCCAGCCGGATGGTGTCGATGACGGCCTATGAAGCCGGCGGCGCCGCCGGAGCGTCGCTCGCCATCAATCCCGGGCTTGGCGAGTCGCAGGCGGGGACAGCTTGCAAACGGAGTTGAACGCGTCGGGCGAGGCCGTGCAGCGTCACCGTCATCGCAGTTCAGTCGATGGACTTCTCGAGCTTCTGGGCTGCCCGGAAGTCGTCCATATGCTGCAGGTTCGGCCCGTACGCAGCCTCCTTGGTCAGCAAATGGTAGATCCGGGCCACGATGGTTTGCAGATGTTTCATGCGTCCGCGCGGCATCGCCCGGGCCTTGCAAAGGGCCCGGACCGCGTGCGCTCGGAAATAATCAAAAGCGTCTGACATCGCGGACTCAACGTCGCGCGCAATGATTGGTTCTTGGATTGGTCCTTGGATTGATTCTTGGATTAGTTCTTGTTCGCGTGTCCCAAAACGCCGCCAGGAACGCTGTCGAATGGGAGAACTTAGCCCGGCACGAAGCTATGGGATGGGCAACGCATGTTCTTCTTTTTCTCGAACCGGCTGGGATGCCTCGGCTCGCTGCTGGTCTCCGGATTGATCACTCTCGCGCTGCTTTTTATGTTGGGGATCGTTCGGTTTTAAACGCTCGCGCGTTCAGGAACCTCGCCCTCGCTGGCCTGTTGTTCGCTGGTCCAGCAACGGAGGGCGCCCTTGGAAAGCACGATCATCGGAGAATTCGACACGCGGCGCGGCGCCGAGCTTGCGGTTGAGCATGTCGTGCAGGAATGCGGCGTGCCGCGAAGCGACGTCTTCGTCCAGGCCGTCGGTGGCGCGAACACATCGGGGACACGCCCGGCCGGTCCTGACGCCAAGGCCGCGCCTGCGCCGGAGGGGCATCAGAAGCTGGAAGGCCCGATCGAGGTCTCCGTGGATTTCCACGGCGACGCGCCCGAGAAGATCGCGGACGCCTTGAAAGGCGCAGGTGCAAAGGCGGTCCGAACCAAGTAGCGGCGAGGGGAGACTGTGGGCGCCGGAATCCGCACACGCTGAACAGTGACTCCCGGGGCTGAGTTGGGGAACCCCTTGCGCGTTCAATGCGTTTCAACGCGAACGCAATTTGCGAGGTCTCCCTGCTTCAGAGCTCATCGACCCTGATCCCCGGCGACACCGTCTGGCGGCGCTGCGAGGCGCGGCGCGTGGCGGTTCTGAACGATGCCGCCGCTTATTTCGCGGCCCTGCGGCAGGCCCTGCTGCAGGCGCAGGATCTCGTTTATATCGTCGGGTGGGATATCCATAGCGAGACCAGGCTGGTCGGCGAGTCCGGACGAGCGGAGGATGGCTTGCCGGAACAGCTCGGCCCATTGCTGCGCGCGCTGGTCCAACGACGTCCCACCTTGCGGATCAACATTCTCGTCTGGGACTTCGTCTCGTTCTACGCCTCCGAGAGGGAATGGAATTCCGCGGCCAAGTTTACCGCCGACACAGATGGCCGCGTCCGGTTTCACCTGGATGCCACGCTTCCATTCGGGTCCGCCCAACACCAGAAGATCGTCTGTGTCGACGGCTCACTGGCGTTCGTCGGCGGGCTCGATCTGACGATCAGGCGCTGGGACACCAGTGATCATCGCGCCGCTCACGCCTCGCGCTGTGATCCCCAGGGCAAGCCATATCTGCCGTTTCATGATGTTCAATGCCTGGTCGACGGCGACGCGGCGGCGTGGCTGTTCGACCTCGTGGAGCAACGCTGGCGCGCGGCAGGCCGACAGCCTGATGATCGGCGCGTACGGAAGGGCATTCGGTGGCCGGAGACGGTGCCGGTGCAGGCCGAGCACTTGCCCGTGGGTATCGCCAGGACCGAGGTCGTCTTTCCCGCAGGTGCTGGCACTCATGAGGTCGAACGCTCGTTGATCGCAGCAATCCGGTCCGCGACGAGCTTCGTGTACATCGAGAACCAGTTCACCAGCGCCACCAAGATCGCGCGCGAATTGGCGGAGCAGATGCTGCGCGTGCCTTCGCTTCGGGTTGTGGTCGTCACGCCGAAACTGCATTCCTCGTGGCTGGAATCCCAGGCCATGCAGAACGGCCGGGGCGCTTTCATCGACTGCTTCAGTTCGGCCGGCGTCGCCGATCGCATTCGCTTCGTCTACCCGGTGTCGCGGACGGGGGATACGGAATCGGCCGTGATGGTGCACAGCAAGCTCATGGTCGTCGACGATCGGATCTTGCGGATCGGTTCGGCCAATCTGAACAATCGATCGATGGGCGCCGACAGCGAGTGTGACCTGATCTTTGAAGCCGCCTCAGACGAGCATCGAAATTTCATCGCCTCGGTCCGCCGTCGCCTCATCGGCCATTTCTGCGGTCTCGATGAACAGGCCGTCGCGCAAAACGAGGATCGTCTTTTTGCGCTCCTGGACGACGTCTCTAAGGCCAGGGGGACGAAGGCCCTGCGGGACGTGGAATCCTCGGTGCTGACCAGCACTCTGGCCACAATGGTTCAGCCCGTGGCGGATCCTGAGCGGCCTCTTCATCTGGAGCGGGCGGCATCTCGCATGTGGAACACGAAGACGATCATCGGGATGGTATCGATAGCCGTGGCGCTTTTTGGACTGGCGATGGCCTGGTCATACACGTCCTTGAGCGATTTTGCCGACGCGGGCCGAATGTCGACGTTGCTGTCTGCCTACTCGCAGTCCGTCTGGGGGCCGCCATTCGCGATTGCAGCTTTCGTCGTCGGCGGGTTGGTCGTGTTTCCGGTTCTCGTGCTCATTGCGGCAACTGCTGCCGCACTGGGGCCGTGGCTGGGCTTCGTCACCGCCATGACGGGCGTCGTGCTCAGCGCCTTTGTCCTCTTTGCAATTGGTCGGGCACTCGGCCGCGAACGCCTCCAGCGTTTGCTCGGACGACGTATCGCGCGCATCCAGGAGCGTGTTGTCGGCAAGGGCATTCTGGCTGTCGTCATCATCCGGATGATTCCGATCGCGCCGTTCTCGGTGGTGAATGTCGTGGCTGGCGCGAGCACGCTGCCGCTGCGTGACTTCCTGGTCGGAACGCTGCTCGGCATGACGCCCGGCATTCTCGCCATGGCCGTTTTGGGTGCTCAGATCGCAGATCTCGCCAGGAATGCGTCTTGGCTCAACATATTGCTGCTCGCACTGGCGTTCCTGGGCTGGCTCGCGATCTGCGCAGGCGCGCAATTCGTCGCGACGTGGCTCGCCGGGAGGCGCTGATGCGCTTCATGACATGGAATGTGCATGGCACCTTCAATCTCAATCCGAAATTCGATCTCGAGGGTATCTGTTCCATCATTCGCAAATGGGCTCCCGATGTCGTCGCGCTTCAGGAGGTGGATTCGCGATCCCGATCGGACGATCCGTTTGCGAAGCTGGCGAGTGTCGTCGGCGATCACCGTGTTCACGCCAAGTCGATCGTCACGGCCGATGGTGAATACGGCCAGACGCTCCTGAGCCGCTTCCCATTCTCCGGCCCCCCCGAGATCGTCGACGTATCGTATCGTGAGCGCGAGCCGCGCCGAGCGATCGCCGCGGGACTGCTGACGCCGGTCGGCGATGTCCGTGTGGTGGCCACGCATCTCGGCTTGAGCATCCACGAGCGTCACGCGCAAGCTCGGGCGCTGGTGAGCCTGGTGAAACCTGCAAGGACCGTCGTCCTCGGGGATTTCAACGACTGGTTCTGGATCAAATCGGTGCGGCGCGTGCTCGCGCAGGTCTGCCCGAACCGTACGCGGCTGCGAACTTTCCCGTCGCATCTGCCGCTGCTGCGGCTTGACCGGATTTATGCGACGTCCGACAGCCCGATCGGGAAGGTTTGGACCGACGAAGGGGCGAGGGCCTATTCAGACCATTTACCTGTTATTGCCGACATCGAGATCCCAGCCGAGTCGAACGCACCGTCAGCGCGATGAAAAAGTGCTATCTGCAGAAGCACTTGGCTACTGTGCATGGGGTTGTTTTCGCACATTTGTACAGTCGGCCCAACGTGCCGCCCGGCGGGACCAAGGGGAACCCTTTCCTGACCTCCGCGTTGTCTGGCCATGACGGAAGACATTTCCTACCGGCGCAAGCCCTTGACCCCCGAACAGCGGCAGGCGCGCGATGCGACACGCCGTATCGAAGCCGAAAAAGCCATGCGCGATCATGAGGCGGCGCAGAAGGCGTTTTATGCCAATAAGGAACGGCTGAGGGCCGAACGGTTGGCACGTGAACAGACGGAAGCGAAGGGCTGACCGCACGCGGTCGCCCCCCTCAAAGATGTCCTTGCCCGCGAGCGCTGTCCTTAGTGCCGGTGAGGGACGCGCGTCACGCTCAACGCCTGCTTCAGCGCCTGAACGGCAGTTGCGAAAGGTCTGCGAGGCGATTGCGCCTCAATCGCTTCGGCTGCGACGCGACAATCGTCAGCGACCTTGAGCAACCCGCTTCGCGCGAGGTCCATGGTGGAGAGGGCTGCCTGCTCCAGGCAGACCCGTTCAAGCCGTCGAAACTCCCGCAGTTCTTTGTTCATGCGTCAGCTCTCGATGTCCCCCGGCCATGCGGCGCTGAGTCTGCTTAATGAACGGTAAACATCCCTGCCTAGCAGAACTGGCTGGCGTGGAGCTGGTCTGTGTCCTGCGCACGCCCGGTCGGCACGCCCAGCGGGCTTGACGGCATTTGGCTTCCGCCGGAAGCTTCACATGATCCTGATTTGAACCGCGGAGACGTTCGCTTCCAGCCAGTCCGATCCCGATCAGCGAAAACGACAATGGAGCTGACCATGACCACGTTCGACAAGCGCGAGCAGGGCTTCGAGGCCAAATTCGTCCACGACGAGGAGCTCATGTTCAAGGCCACGGCCCGGTCCAACAAACTGCTCGGGCTCTGGGCCGCAACCCAGCTCGGCCTCAGCGGCGATGCCGCAGCCGGCTACGCGACGGCGCTGGTGACGGACCATCTCGAGAATCAGTCGATGGACGAGATCCTCGACAAGGTGGCAGGCGATCTTGCCGCCAAAGGCGTCGCGCGCGACCAGGTCGCAGCCAAGCTTCAGGAATGCATGCACCACGTGTTACAGCAGCTCGAAGCGGATAAGTGAAACAAAGCCGGCCCTCGACGGCTGGGATCGGGAGGCGGGTGGTGGCTTGCGGACTATCCTGCGGAGTATCTTGCAGCAGCCTCGGCAAATGGCCCGGCGTGATCGCGCTCGCTGCTGCGATCCTGGTCGGCTGCAGCGCCGCTGAGGTATCGGCCACGCCGCTGACGCCATTTCGCTACGAGGCGCAGGCGCAGCGTCATTGCCCGCACGACCGGGTGGTCTGGCTCGATTTCAGAAAAGGCATCTACTACGGCAAAGGCCAGAAACGGTACGGCCAGAGTTTTGACGGCAGCTTCGTCTGCCTGAGCGAAGCCCGTGACAGCCTCTATCGGCGCTCGCTGCTTGGACTGCGGTAAGCGTATTTGTCGGGAAGTGCCGGCTGCTCAGGCGAAGGCCAATGCCACGAGGCTGGAGCACAGCAGGACCAAACCGCCGGCGGTCAATGCCAGGAAGCCGCCGGATACGAGGTCATGGGATACGAGGTCATGGTTGCGCATGGGACACCTGCCGCTCTCGTCTTCGATGCTCGATCGGATCGATTAAAAATGTCCGAACGCGCCGTCTTGAAAGGGTGATGCTTGCCGTCCGCGCGAGTGCCTCAGGCCCTCGTGCGGTAACCTTCAAACGCATGGGCCAGGAAGATCCCCGCGCTTACCAAACCCATCAGTGCCGAAACCGTCTCGATCATCGTCTCATTCCATTCCGCCCTGCACGCGAGAAAACGCGGGCGGCCTTGCACAGTCAAAAGAATTCCAGTGAGCGGCGCGACAATGGGGGTGGAGTGAGGATTTGGCGCAACAGAATGTCCGGCCGTGGCACGGAGCAGGGCGCCCGCGCCCCGTAGTTCAACGGGGCGAACGCATACGCCCCGTTTACCATCCCGGCGTGAACGCTGTGCGCTCCCCATTTCCGCCGTGTTCGGGTTGCGTTATCGTTACCACTTCCGATGCGGTGGTGGGCCGCCTCGGAGCAAAGGACCGGATAGCGCTGCCCCGTAGCCAAAGCGGGTTAGGTACGCCTCCGGCAAAGTGGTATTTGGGGCGAATGGGGATCCGACGTTCAGATTCGGTTTTGCGGGCCGCGCGCGCTGCTGCGGCGGTCGCGACCTGCCTTGCGCTCGCCAATTGCGCGTCCTCCAACAAATTCGCCAGCCGGGTCGATCCGAAATACGGCGTGTCCTCGAGCCCCCGGGTCGTGGCTTTGGGTGATCCGGTCCCGAAGGGCGGCGGCGCCTACCGCGTCGGCAAGCCCTATGTGGTAGGTGGCCGGACCTATGTGCCCGAAGAGGACGTCAACTACCGTGCCGAGGGCATGGCGTCCTGGTACGGCGACGACTTCCACGGCCGCTTGACCGCCAATGGCGAAGTGTTCGACATGGGCTCGCTGACCGCGGCGCATCCGACCCTGCCGATGCCGTCCTATGCGCGGGTGACCAACGTCTCGAACGGCAAGTCGCTGATCGTCCGCGTTAATGACCGCGGGCCCTATCATGGCAACCGGCTCATCGACGTCTCGAACAAGGCCGCCGAACTGCTGGAATTCAAAGGCAATGGCATCGCCAAGGTTCGTGTCGAATATGTCGGCCGGGCGCCGCTGGAAGGCTCCGACGACCGCCAGTTGATGGCCACCTTGCGCACCGGGACCCCGGCGCCGTCACCCTCGATGGTCCGGGTCGCCTCCGCGAGACCCTTCGTGCCGGAGCTGCCGTCGTCGAACCGCGGCGCCATGCGCGGCGAAGTTCCGACGCCGGAGGGACGGCCCTATAATCTCGGCAACACCTCCGCCGACATGGCTTCACTCAGTGCGACCTCGGAAATGTCGGCCTCGAGCCGCAACCGGGGCCGGGCGCTTCAGAACGCCCACGCCGTGTCCTATGACGGGGACGGCCGCTATGCGACCGAGAGCGCACCGTCCGGCGCCTACGCCTCGGACGGCGCTGCCGAGGCCCGGGGCATCCTGAGCGGCCGCGGCCTCTACTGAGCCGCGCTTTCCTTCAGGAAGGTCACCAGCGCCGCATTCACCTCGTCCGGCCGCTCCTGCTGGACCCAATGGCCGGCGCTCTCGATGATCAGCTTTCGCTTCAAATTGGGCAGCACGCGCACGAGCTCGTTGACGCGCTTGGCTCCGATCAGGCCGGTGATGACGGCGTCTTTCGAACCGGCAATGAAGAGCGAGGGCTGGTGGATTTGCGCGTCCTGCCACGGCGCCGTCAGCTCCCAATTGCGATCGAGGTTGCGATACCAGTTCAGCCCGCCGCGAAAACCGGATTTGCGGAAGGTTTCGGTGAAGTAGGCAAGGTCAGTCTCGGTGAGCCAGGCCGGCAAAGGCTCCTCCGGGTTGCCGTGGCCGAGGAATCCCTTGCCCTCCTGCACGAACATGGCCGCAGAGGGATCGGCAAGGCCGCGCCCGCCGAGCACGATGCGCATGGTGCGCGCGACGTCACGCTCGAACTCGGCTTCGGCAACGCCGGGCGCCTGGAAATACTGCCAATAGAAATTGGTGATGCCGCCCTGGCGCAGAAGGTCGAGCGGCTTGCCGCGACCGCGGAACGGCGGCGGCACGCTTAGGCCGGCGACCGCCGTGAAGATGTCAGGCCGGAACAGCGCCGCGTGCCAGGCCACCGGTGCACCCCAGTCGTGGCCGACCACCATGGCCTTGGTCTCGCCAAGCGCCTGCACGAGGCCGACGATATCGCCGACTGTGTCGAAGATCGAATAGGCCGTCGCTTCGGGCGGCGCTGAACTCTGGCCATAGCCGCGCATGTCGGGGGCGACGACGCGAAACCCGGCCTGCGCCAGCGCCGGGATCTGGTGGCGCCAGGAGTAGGAGAGTTCCGGCCAGCCGTGGCACAGCACCACCAGCGGCCCCTGACCGGCTTCGCGGATGAACAGGTCGATCCCGTTGGCCTTGATCACGCGGGTGGAGGACATCGCTTTTCCGCCTTGTTTCAGGGGTTTGGTCAGAAAATCTGAGGTGCCACGATAGGGGCCGGACGAGAATCGTGCAATCTCGGGACAAGCGGCCACCCCGTGTTGTTCGCACCGGCTCCAACTGTTAGAACGCCGCTCTCAGGGCTTGGCCATGGAATTTCATCTTTCCTCGTTTGGGCGCACCCGGCTCACCGCCGGAGCGCTGGCGCGCGGGCTGATCGCGACGGCTCTGGTGGCGACCATCGGCTGGGGCGGAGCGCTCTACGCGGCCAACCAGAGCGTCCAGGGCGCCAAGAAAACAGATGATTCCGGCTTCGACGGCGACGCCCCGACCGCGATCCTGATCGAGGCCTCCAGCGGCAGCGTGCTGTTCGAGAAGAACGCCGACGAGCTGCGCGCGCCCTCCAGCATGATGAAGCTGATGACTGCGGAGGTCGTCTTCAACGCCATCAAGAAGGGCGACATCAAGCTGACCGACGAATACCGGATCAGCGAGAACGCCTGGCGCAGGGGCGGCGCGCCCTCCGGCGGCTCAACCATGTTCGCCGCGATTAACAGCAAGGTCACAGTCGACGACCTCCTGCACGGGGCGATCATCCAGAGCGGCAACGACGCCTGCATTGCGCTCGCCGAAGCCATGGCGGGCAACGAGCGGATTTTCGCCGCCGACTTCATGACCAAGCGCGCCCGTGAGCTTGGCCTGACGAAATCGACCTTCGGCAATTCCAACGGTCTGCCCGACCCCGCCAACAAGATGACGGTGCGCGAGCTCGGCATCCTTGCCCGGCACATCATTCTCGACTTCCCCGAATTCTACAAACTGTTCGGCGAGAAGGAATACACCTGGAACAAGATCCGCCAGCCCAACCGGAATCCGCTGCTCAATTCCATGGAAGGCGCCGACGGTCTGAAGACCGGCTACACCAAGGAAGGTGGCTACGGCATGGTCGGCTCAGCGGTGCAGAACGGCACGCGGCTGATCGTCGTCATCAACGGGCTGGAAGACCCCGAAGATCGCGCGACCGAAGCCAAGAAGATGCTGGAATGGGGTTTTCGCAATTTCGAGACCCGCACGCTGATCGCGGCCGATCAGCCCGTCGGCTACGCCAAGGTGTTCGGCGGCGAGAGCCGCTCGGTGAAACTGGTGGCCAAGACGCCCGTGAAAGTGATGGTGCACAAGAACGGCAGCGACAAGCTGATCGCGCGCGTCGTCTATAGCGGTCCGGTGCGCGCGCCGGTCGAGGCCGGCCAGAAGGTCGGGCTGGTCAGGGTCTGGCGCAGCGGCAACATCGCGGTGGAGACGCCGGTCTATGCCGCTGACGCGATCGGCACCGGCTCGACCGTGCGCCGTGCGATCGACGGCGCCAGCGAGCTCGTGATCGGCATGTTCCGTGCGGGCGCCGAGAAGCTCTGATCATGAGTGAAAGTGCGGTCAAGTGGCCGTCCGGACGCGGGCGTTTCGTCACCTTTGAAGGCGGCGAGGGCACGGGCAAGTCGACCCAGATCAAGAAGCTCGCTGATCGCCTCAAGGCGGCGAGGATGCGTATCCTCGTCACGCGCGAACCGGGCGGCTCGCCGGGCGCCGAGATCATGCGGCATCTGGTGCTGTCAGGCATGGGCAAGCTGCTCGGACCCGAAGCCGAGACGCTGCTGTTCGCGGCGGCCCGCGATGACCATGTCCGCACCCTGATCCAGCCCGCGCTCAACCAGGGCACCTGGGTGCTGTGCGACCGCTTCGCCGACTCGACGCGGGCCTATCAGGGCAGCCTCGGCCAGGTGCCGGCGGCGCTGATCAACGCGATGCAGCGGGTCACGATCGGCGATCTCAAGCCGGACCTCACCATCATCCTCGACCTGCCGGTCGAGATCGGCTTGCAGCGCGCGGCCGCACGCCGCGGCAGCGGCACGCCAGACAGGTTCGAGGCCGAGAAGCTCGGTTTCCACCAGGGCCTGCGCGAGGCCTATCGCAAGATCGCGGCGGACGATCCTGCGCGTTGCGTGCTGATCGACGCCAATTCCGATCCCGACACGGTTGCCGGACGCATCTGGACCGCGCTGCGTGATCGCCTGCTTCCGACGCCGGCATCGGTGGTGTCCATATGAGCCCGCGTCAGACCGAGCGCGAAACCGCCATGTCTCATCCGCGCGAGACGGGCGTTCTGTTCGGCCATCGCGAGGCCGAGACCGCGCTGCTCGCCGCCTATCGCAGTGGGCGCATCCCGCATGCCTGGCTGATTGGCGGGCCGCAAGGCATCGGCAAGGCGACGCTGGCATATCGGATGGCGCGCTTCGTGCTCGCTCACAGCCAGCCGCTGGCACCCTCGGTGCAGCGCGCCGAAGACCTCGCCATCAATCCTGATGACACCGTGGCGCGGCAGGTTGCGGCGAGCTCGCATGGTGGCCTGCTGACGCTGGAGCGCACCGCCAACGACCGCGGCGTCATGCGCACCGTCATCACCGTGGACGAGACGCGCGAGACGATCGGCTTCTTCGGCTCGACCGCAGCGGCCGAAGGCTGGCGCGTCTGCATCGTCGACACTGTCGACGAGCTCAATCCGAATGCCGCCAACGCGCTGCTGAAAATTCTCGAGGAACCACCGCAGCAATCGCTGTTCCTGCTGGTGAGCCACGCGCCGGCGCGCGTGCTCGCCACGATTCAGTCGCGCTGCCGCAAGCTGCGCCTGCGCGCGCTCGCAACCGACGACGTGATTGCTGCAGCCGCAACCGCCGCCGATCTCGACCCGAATGATCCGGCGTTGCGCGAGGCGGCGGAGGCGTCCGAGGGCAGCGTCGCGCGGGCGCTGACGCTGCTCGGCGGTGACGCCCTGAAGCTCCAGCAGCGCACGGCCGCGCTGCTGGCGCGACTGCCGCAGGTCGATCCGCGCGAATTGCACACGCTCGGCGAATCGCTCGGCACCAGTGACCGCGTTGCCCTTGCCGCCTTCATCGACGGCATCGATCGCTGGATCGCGGAACGCCTGCACACCGACGAGGCCGACGCCAACCAGAACCTGCCGCGCCTTGCGCGCCTAGCTGAGGTATGGGAAAAGATCGTCCGCGCCGCGCGCGACACCGAAACCTACAATCTGGAGCGAAAGCCCTTGGTTTTCTCGGTGTTCGGCTGGCTGGCGGACGCAACACGCTAGAGCATGATCCGGAAAAGTGTGCAGCGGTTTTCCCGATGGGATCATGCTCAAGACAATAAACTAACGCAAGTTCGTTTCCAAATTTCGAGAAGCCGGTAAAGGAATTCGTCGTGGCAGCGCGAGCTAAGAAAACCGCCAAGGGCAAGAGCAGCAAGAAGAAGGCTGCCACAAAAGCCGTCAAGAAAGCCACGAAGAAGGCCGTGAAGGCGCGCGCGCGCAAAGCTCCCAAGAGCGTCAAGAAAGCCACCAAGACCAAAAAGACGGCTGCCAAAAAAAACGGGAAGAAGAGCACCGCGAAGACGGCAAAGAAGGCAGCGAAGAAGCAGGTCGTTGCCAAGAAGACGGTGAAGACAGCGACCAAAAAGCCAGCCAAGGCTTCGGCGAAGAACGAGACTTCGGCAAAAAACAAGGCTACGGCGAAGAACAAGACCCCGGCGAAGAAGATAGCCAAGACGGCGAGGGTGGCTGCGCCTGCCGTGACCACCACATTAGCTCCTGTCGCCACGCCGCCGAAGGCTGTGAAGCCCAATGCATCGAAGCCCAAGGCCCCGCCCGCACCGAAGTCCGTCGCAGCGCCGCAGGCCACCACGCCCGTGGCCGTGGCCGTGCCCGCGCGGGACAACGTCTTCTACATCACGACCGCGATCGCCTATCCCAATGGCAGTCCTCACATCGGCCACGCCTATGAGGCGATCGCGACCGATACGTTGGCGCGTTTCGCGCGACTCGACGGCAAGGATGTGTTCTTCCTGACCGGCACCGACGAGCACGGCCAGAAGATGGTTCAGACCGCGGCCAGCGAAAAAATGTCCGTCTCGGAGCTCGCGGCCCGCAATGCCGGCCGTTTCAAGCAAATGGACGAGCGCCTCAACGTGTCGTTCGACCGCTTCATCCGCACCACCGAGGAGCAGCATCATCGCTCCAGCCAGGAGATCTGGCGGCGCATGGAGGCGAACGGCGATATCTATGCCGACATCTATGCCGGCTGGTATTCCGTGCGCGACGAAGCCTATTACGCCGAGGACGAGACGCGCCTGAACGACGACGGCGTGCGGCTCGGACCGCAGGGCACGCCGGTCGAATGGGTCGAGGAGAAGAGCTACTTCTTCCGCCTGTCGGCCTATCAGGACAGGCTGCTCAAGCTCTACGAGACGCAGCCCAATTTCATCGGCCCCGACTCCCGCAAGAACGAGGTGGTGAGCTTCGTCCGAGGCGGCCTGCGCGATCTTTCGATTTCGCGCACGACGTTCGACTGGGGCGTCAAGGTGCCCGGGGACGAAGAGCACGTGATGTATGTCTGGGTCGACGCGCTCACCAACTACATCACCGGCGTCGGCTTCCCCGACGAGAGCGACAACAACTGGCGTTATTGGCCTGCCGACGTGCACATCATCGGCAAGGACATCATCCGCTTCCATGCGGTGTACTGGCCGGCTTTCCTGCTGTCGGCCGGGATCCCGCTACCGAAGCGGGTCTATGCCCATGGCTTCCTGTTCAGCAGGGGCGAGAAGATGTCGAAGTCGGTCGGCAACGTGGTCGATCCCTTCAACCTCGCCGACCAATACGGCGTCGACCAGATGCGCTATTTCTTTCTGCGCGAGGTCCCGTTCGGCCAGGACGGCAACTATAATCACGAGGCCATCGTCGCGCGCATCAATGCCGATCTCGCCAACGATCTCGGCAATCTCGCGCAACGCTCGCTGTCGATGATCGCCAAGCAGCTCGGCGGCGTGCTCCCGGAGCCCGGCGAATTCAGCGACAACGACAAGGCGATCCTGTCGCAAGCTGACGGCATGCTCGCGGCGTCTCGCGAAGCGATGGCGACGCAGCAAATCCATCACTGGCTCAACGCCGTGTGGGCTGTGGTCGCGGAAGCCAACCGTTATTTCGCGGGCGAAGCGCCGTGGGCGCTCGCCAAGACCGATCCTGTCAGGCAGAGGACGGTGCTCTACGTCACCGCCGAAGTCGTGCGCCAGATCGCGATCCTGGCCCAGCCTGCGATGCCGACGGCCTCGGGATTGCTGCTGGACAGCCTCGGGATCCCCGAAGGGGAGCGCAGCTTCGCCGCGCTCGGCGGCGCAACGCGCATCGCGCCCGGTACGACGCTGCCGGCGCCGACGCCCGCTTTCCCGCGCTACATCGAGCCGGCGGCGTAAGGCGCTCGCACCATGCTGGTCGACAGCCACTGCCACCTGGATTTTCCGGACTTTGCGGAGGATCTCGACGGGATCGTGTCGCGGGCGCGAGCGGCCGGCATCGGCCGCATGGTCACGATTTCGACGCGGGTGAAAAGGCTGAACCAGCTCTTGGCCATCGCCGAGCGCTACGACGACGTCTATTGCTCGGTCGGCACCCATCCGCATAACGCGGATGAGGAAGACGGCATCGCACCGGACGAGCTGATCGCGCTGACGCAGCATCCCAAGGTCGTCGCGCTCGGCGAAGCCGGGCTCGATTATTTCTACGACAACGGCTCGCCGGAGGCGCAGGCGAGGGGCTTTCGCGCCCACATCGCCGCCGCCCGCCTCACCGGCTTGCCGCTGGTGATCCACACCCGCGAGGCGGACCAGGATTGCGGCCGCATCCTTGAAGAGGAAGCCGCCAAAGGATCGTTTCGCGCCGTGTTGCATTGTTACACCGGCGGGCGCGAGCTGGCGCTGAAGGCGGTCTCGCTCGGGCTCTATATCGGCTTCACGGGCATCCTGACCTTCAAGAAGTCCGAGGCCCTGCGCGCGCTTGCGGCCGAACTGCCGTCCGACCGTATTTTGGTTGAAACAGACTCGCCCTACCTTGCGCCGGGCAAGTTCCGGGGCAAGCGCAACGAACCGGCCTATGTGGTCGAGGTCGCAAAAGTGCTCGCCGAAACACGCGGCGTGTCGTTTGACGAGATCTCGCGCCAGACAAGCGAAAACTTCTTTCGCCTGTTCTCCAGGGTGAAAGCTTAGAACTGGGAGCCGCATGACGCTGACGCTGACGATCCTGGGCTGCGGCTCCTCCGCCGGCGTGCCGCGCCCGGCACTCGGCTGGGGTGCCTGCGATCCCAACAATCCCAAGAACCGCCGTCGCCGCTGTTCGCTGCTGGTCGAGCAGACATCGGGCGAGGGCACCACGCGTATCGTGATCGACACCTCGCCGGACCTGCGCGAGCAATTGCTCTCGACCAATGTCGACCACATCGATGCAGTATTCCTGACCCACGAGCACGCCGATCAGACCCACGGCATGGACGATCTGCGTTCGGTCGTGATGCACATGCGCCGGCGGATTCCGACCTATCTCAATCAGTCGACTGCGAACGACATCATGTCGCGGTTTTCCTATTGCTTCGTCTCGCCGGCGGGCAGCGACTACCCGCCGATCCTGTCGGCGCAGTCGATCGAGGCCGGTGAAAGCCAGACCATCCAGGGAAAGGGCGGCGCGGTGACGATGACCGCCTTCCTGGTGCAGCACGGCAACATTCCCGCGCTAGGCTATCGCATCGGCGATGCCGCCTACACACCCGATCTCAACGACATCCCGCGCGAGAGCTGGGGCGCCTTGGAAAATCTGGATCTCTGGATCGTCGATGGCCTGCGCTACACCAGCCATGTCAGCCATTTCAGCATCAACGACGCGTTGTCCTGGATCGAGCGCTTCAAGCCGAAGCGCGCCGTCATCACCAACATGACGGCCGACGTCGATTATGAGGTGATCCGGCAGTCGCTGCCGGCGGGCGTGGTGCCCGCGTATGACGGGCTGCGGCTGGAGACCCGCTGAACCTGCGGTGGAAATTCCGGCGAGAGCCGGCATACTCCTTGCTTGCGCTGGGCCCATCATGTTGATCTAACGTCTGAAAGACAGGCGCTGGGGCAGGGGCGATATTCATGCAGGACCGGCGCGCGACGTGCGATCGCCGGGACCGTCTGAATCGCCTCATGTGAGGATGGGGATCGCGTTGGCAGGGGACGATGTCACGAGCCGGGGACCGGTGCGACGCGCGCTGGATCTCCTTTATCTCGGTGCGGGTTACGCCGCCGGGGCCTTCATGGTTGCGATCTTTGCAATCATGATGATCATGTCGATCGGGCGCCAGTTTGCGGTCAACATTCCCGCCGGCGATGATTTCGCCTCCTGGTGCATGGCCGCGATGGCATTCCTCGGCCTCGCTCACACCTTTAAGCGCGGCGAGATGATCCGCGTCGGCCTGCTGCTGGAGCGTCTGCATGGGCGCTCCAAACAGGTTGCGGAGGTCGTGGCCCTCGGTATTGCCGCCGCTTTCATCCTCTATTTCACCCGGCATGCCGTGCAGATGACCTACGATTCCTGGCGCTTCAACGACGTGGCGCAGGGCGTCGTCGCGCTTCCGCTCTGGATTCCGCAGCTCGGGTTTTCCGGCGGACTCGTGATCCTGTCGATCGCGCTCATTGATGAAATGGTCAGTGTCATCAGCGGCAACCGGCCGAGCTACGAGAAGGGCTCGCCGAACGAGACCCCGGACGAATTCATCGAGCGGATCTCACAAGGCGGCGGAGGTTGACGATGGCCAATCTCGGCATGATCGAACTGTCGTTTATTCTGCTCGGCGTCATGATCGTGCTGCTGGGAAGTGGCATCTGGATCGCGGTGTCGCTGGGGCTCGTCGGCTTCGTGGCGATGGCGCTGACCACCAGCCTGCCGCTCGGCTCGGTGCTTGCGACCACGACATGGAGCGCAAGCTCGTCATGGACGCTGGCGGCGCTGCCGCTCTTCATCTGGATGGGCGAGATTCTCTTCCGCACCAAATTGTCCGAGGAAATGTTCCGGGGCCTGTCGCCCTGGGTGCAGTGGCTCCCGGGGCGTCTCACTCATGTCAACGTGATCGGCTGCGGCATCTTCGCGGCGGTGTCGGGCTCGTCGGCGGCGACCTGTGCGACGATCGGCAAGATCGCGCTGCCTGAACTGGACAAGCGGGGCTACGATAAGGTCTTGAGCCTGGGCTCGCTCGCGGGCTCCGGCACGCTCGGACTGCTGATCCCTCCGTCGATCCCGATGGTGGTCTATGCGGTCACCGCGAACGTCTCCGTGCTTCAGGTGTTCCTCGGCGGCTTCCTGCCCGGCGTGCTCGTGATGGTGCTCTATTCCGGCTACATCATCATCTGGTCGCTGCTCAATCCGAAGAAGATTCCGCCGCGCGATCCTCCGATGCCGTTTCGCCGGAAGCTGCAAGAATCCGCCAAGCTCGCCCCATGCCTGCTTCTGATCCTGGCGGTCTTCCTCTCGCTCGTGCTCGGGTTTGCGACCGCAACCGAATGCGCAGCCTGGGGCGTTTCGGGCGCGCTGCTGCTGGCGTGGTGGAGCCGCACGCTCACACGCAAGAACTTCCTCGAAAGCATCATGAGCGCGACGCGCCTGACCTGCATGATCATGCTGATCCTGGCAGGCGCTGCCTACACGACCGCAGCGATGGCCTATACGGGAATTCCGGCGGCACTCGCCACCTGGGTCCAGGGCCAGCAGCTCACCCCGGGCATGCTCGCGCTGTATCTGAGCATCATGTATATCATCCTGGGATGCCTGATCGACGGCATCTCGATGATCGTCCTGACCGCCGTGATCGTGCTGCCGATGGTCAAGCAGGCCGGCCTGGACCTGGTCTGGTTCGGCGTCTATCTCATCATCCACGTCGAGATGGCGCAGATCACGCCGCCGGTCGGTTTCAATCTGTTCGTGCTCCAGAACATGAGCGGCCGCGATACCTTGACCGTCGCGCGGGCGGCGTTCCCGTTCTTCGTCCTGCTGCTCGCGGCCGTGTTCATCATCACGGAATATCCGCAGATCGTGATGTTCTTGCCCAAGCTCGCTTTCCCGGACTGAGCGTACCGTTTTGAAATTGACTGTGAGGAGAAGCCCCATGATCTCTCGTTTAATCCGCGCATCCCTGATCGCCGGCGCCGTGCTGGCTGCGACACCCGCTTTGGCTCAGACCAAATGGAATCTGCCGGCGGCATATCCGGCCGACAATCCGCACTCCGAGAATCTCGTCGCGTTCGCCATGGACGTCGAAGCCGCGACATCAGGCAAGCTTCAGATCACGGTTCATCCCGGCGCCTCGCTGTTCAAGGCGCCCGACATCAAGCGCGCGGTGATGACCGGGCAGGCGCAGATGGGCGAAGTCTTGCTGTCGATCCACGAGAACGAGGATCCGGTATTCGGGGTCGACGTCGTGCCGTTTCTGGCGACCAGCTTTCCGGACGCCATGAAGCTGTATCAGGCGTCGAAGCCGTTGATTGCCAAGAAGCTCGATGCGCAGGGGCTCAAGCTGCTGTTCGTCGTGCCGTGGGCACCGCAGGGCGTCTATGTCAATAAGCCGCTTGCAACGATCGAAGACATGAAGGGCCTGAAATGGCGGGCCTATAATGTTGGTACTGCGCGCATCGGCGAACTGGTCGGCGCGCAGTCGGTCACCATCCAGGCCGCCGAGTTGCCGCAGGCGCTTGCCACCGGCGTCGTGAACTCCTTCATGTCGTCAGGCGGCACGGGCTACGATGCGAAGGCATGGGAGTCGCTGAAGTACTTCTATGACGTGCAAGCCTGGATCCCGAAGGACTACACCTTCGTCAACAAGGCGGCGTTCGAGGCGCTCGACAAGCCGACCCAGGAGGCCATCCTCAAAGCCGCCGCGACCGCGGAAACCCGCGGCTGGAAGGCCTGGCAGGACAAAAGCACCTGGTACATCGATCAGCTCAAGGCCAAAGGCATGACGGTCGAGCCGCCGAGCCCGGCCCTAAAGGCGGGCTTCCAGAAGATCGGCGAACAGCTCACCGCCGACTGGCTCAAGAAGGCGGGAGCCGACGGCCAGGCTCTGGTTGACGCCTATAAGAAGATGTGAGGGCGGCAATACCTTCCGTTCGCCTTCGCGAGGCGGGCGGAAGGTCTCTCCCGTATCAGCGGCAATTGACCACCAGGCAGGATCACGAGGCGTAACGCAGCACGGCCTTGCCGGTGGGAGCGCACGGAGCGCCGAGCCGAAAGCCTCGCGCCGGCGACACGGCTGCTGCGTTTCAGAACATGGTCATCCGGGATTAAGCTTTGCGGACCAGTCGCCAGCGTCCTGGCGTGGCACCCGTTGCCGCCGAGAACACTCTGGTAAAATGACTTTGGTCCGCGAAGCCGCATTTGACGGCAATTTCCGTGAGCGACAGCGGCGAGCTTGCCAGCAGGCTCTTGCTTTGCTCGATCCGCTGATTGATCAACCATCGATGCGGCGGTGTTCCTGTGCTGACTCTGAAAGCGCGGGCGAAGTGGGCGGCTGACACGCCACACTCAGCGGCAATTCGGGCCAACGCGATCTCGCCATCGAGATTTGCGCGAAGGAGCGCCTTCGCCGTCCGCAGTTGCCATGGCGCCAATCCGCTGCGGTGAGAGCGATTGCGAGGTTGGCCGATGGCATAGGTCTTGAGAAAATGAGTGTTGATCGCCATCGCGACGTGGCCCACGAAAAGCTCGTTGGCCTCATGCGGTCTTTCGAGCGCCGGCAGAAGGCAAGCACCCAGATGAGCCATGACTGGATCCATGAAGTTCGCGCCCGCGCCAACGTCATATTCAACGCGACCAAGATCAAGCTGGTTCGCCAATTCATTTAGCGTGCCGTGCGGCAGATACAGGTAGAGAAAGTCAAAGGGATCGCGGAAGTGAACGACCGTTTCACATCGCAGATCGTAGATGCTGGTCTCGTCCTTCAAGGCGCCCTTGGGTGCGTATCGACCATCCAGCCACGACTCGGCTCTCTGATGCTGCAGCCGAAGGCAGAGTGCGAAGGCCTCGTCCGGAGGCGACGGCAGCGTCGGATCGCCGACCGGTCCGGAATATGCCATCCGCACCGCGGCGAACGTTCCCTTTTGGAGCGACTTGACGAGGCTCGAGCTCGGCTCGCTGATCATTGGAAATAGCTGCGCAAGCCGGTCGCCGTAGAGGCCATCATCGCTCATGATGTGTCTCCACTGCGCGGCCGATCACGACCGACCCACTCTGCGTTCGGTTTTGAGGCCCTTGCCTGATTCCTTCCAGGCCGGTTTCGATCAATCGCGGCTCAGGACGTTCAAGCACCTTGGGTCGGATGACCTTAGATGGAGGCAACACTTCAGCTTTCACGTTGGTTGCCTCCGGGAGCATTGATGTATTTTAAGACGATCAAACCGCACGTCATGTCAGGGTCAGCACAGACCAATCTGTCTTTCCTGGAAGATATCGTCCGCGCGGCCCGTTCTCGGTTCGCTGCGCTTGTGGACAAACTCGCCGGATTGCAGGCCAGGCAATCATCGAAGCCCTCGATCGAGCGGAGTTCACATGACGACAATCCGGGCAGCCGCGCGCTCGGTCTGGCGACCGTGACCGATGATCTGCTCGCGATCGTCACCGTGATGGATCGGATGGCAGGCGAGCTCCTGCTGGAATCCGAGCAATTATGGGCCTCGGTCGGATTTGTTTCCGGGAACGTCCACAAGATCGCCTTTGGACGATGGCGTTTGCTCGGTAGCCGGAAGCGGAACGACCTGTTCGCCGCCGCGGTCGACGACAGGCTCAGGCGCACGCCGCGCTTGGTGATCTCGCTGCTGGAGGTTGCTACCATCCTGGAGGAAGCGGTTGCAGACCTGCATCCAGTCCAGACCGGGGAAGGGGCTCGCAGCAGGTAACGATATCGCCACCGATCATCGCGACGTCGTATCTGGCTAGCATGCGCGTTCGACCGAACGCGCATGCCAACAATATTGCGCGGCCGCCGCCCACATGGCGGTGGACCCGCAACTTCGAACGTCATTCGCCCGCCCCGACAATGACGGAAACCGGCCTTTGCTCCTTCGAGAGGGCTCGGTAGATCAATCCGCCGGCAGTGGCCCCGATGAGCCATCCCCAGTCGCCGACGTTGAAGATCAGCCCATAAGCACCTGCCAGCGAGAGTCCGATCGACAGAGTGCCGGATACCGCAAGTGCAATCAGCGCCTTGTAGTTCCAGCCGCCGTCGTAATGAAATTCACCGGCTGGTGACATCGTATAGAGGTCCTCCAGCACGACGATCTGCTTTTTCACGAGATAGTAGTCGGCGATCATGATGCCGAACATGGGCCCGAGCGCGGAGCCGAAGATGCTGACGAACAGCGTGATGGCCGATGGGCTGGCCACGAACAGCCAGGGGCAGACGAGGACCGACAGGATCGACGTGATCAGGCCTCCCAGCCTGAAATTGATGCGCTGCGGATTCAGGTTGGAGATATCGTAAGCCGGCGATACGAAGTTCGCGACGATGTTGATGCCCATCGTCGCGACGATGAACGTGATCGATCCGATAATGACGACGAACGGATTGCCGATCTTCTCCACGATCAGCACTGGATCCATGATCGCCTCCCCAAACACCTTCAGCGTACCGGCCGTCACGATCACCGTAATGATCGAGAAGACCAGGAAGTTGACGGGAAGCCCGAGCAGATTGCCCGTTTTCATGGCTCGCTCATCCTTGCCGAACCGGGCGAAGTCGCCAAAATTGAGCAGGAGCGCCGAGAAGTAGGCCACGATCAGCATCGCGGCATTCGCCATCACGCCGATCGTCGCCGCGGTTGTGGCGGCCGGCGGGCTGAGTTGAAGAGACAGGCTCGAGAAACCGGCCTGCCATAACATCCAGATCGCCAACGCGAACATGACGACGTAGACTACGGGTCCGCAGAAATCGATGAAGCGGCGGATGCGCTCCATCCCGCTCAGGAAGATGAGAAGTTGGAACAGCCACATGAAAAGGAAGCTGAACCATGCGAGCGTCGACAGGCCGGCGATGCTGTTGTGGGTGAGATCGGCGGCCGAGGGCATCAGAGTCACGATCAGGACTTGCACCGCCTTCGAGGCGAAGTAGGTCTGCACGCCGTACCAGACAATGCCGACGACGCCCCGCACCATGGCGGCGAGATTGGCGCCCATCACCCCGAACGAGATGCGGGCCACCACCGGGAACGGAATGCCGTAGCGTAGCGAGGGCCGTCCGATCAGGTTCATCAGGAAGTAGACCGCCGTGATACCAACCAACATGGAGATCAGCACCTGCCAGCCTGTCAGGCCGAGAAAGAACAGGCTCGCCGCGAAGGTGTAGCCGCCCACGGAATGGACGTCCGACATCCACATCGCAAACAGGCTGAAGACACCCCAGGTTCGGCCCTCAGGCGCGGTTGGAGCAAGGTCGTGATTGTAAAGCTTTGGGTGGGCGCCGGTGATGATCAGCGTGGGAACGTCGCCGCTGTTGGATGACATGTCCTCTACCTCGGATTTGCTGGCGCAGGGCAACGGCGTTGGAGGCCGCGGTCCCTGCGATTGGTGCTCGCACTTTGCGGTAGGTCGGGTCGAAGCAAGCGACATGCCATTTTATAACGATCGATAAAATGATTTTACGATCGATAAAATCATTTTACAAACACGCATTTTCGATCCGGCGTCCACTATCGGCGCAAAGTGCATCGCTGCGACCGGACATCAGTGCAGTTCTGGCTAGGATGTCCCGCGCGTGAGCGAAATGGCGGAGATGGGGAAAATAGGTGCGCTGGCTAAAAACGAGCCGCCGAACAACAGGCTAGGCGCCAGCTTCGGCAGGGCCTGAAAGGCCAAGTCCGCCGAGAACGAGCTGGACGATCGTCGCCTTGGCCGCAGTGTAGTCGGCCTCTTCGAGCTGTCTCTTGCCCTTCATGATGGTCATCTGGCTGGAATAATCCGCATAGGCCTGGGTCATCGCCCAGATGCAGAAGAAAAGATCGACAGCGCTGATCGGCCGAATCGCCCCGCTCGCGGTCCATTGGTCGAGCGTCTTGACCTTGTCGAGCAGCAACGGGGTCGAGACTTTTTCGATGAAGCTGCCGATGAATTGAGCGCCGCTGATGATTTCGTTGGCATAGATGCGCGACAGATGCGGGTGATCTCGCGAGAAGTCGATCTTCCTGCTGATGTAGCGCACCAGGATGATCTCGACATCGGACGTCATGTCGAGACTGTCCATGTCTCGTGCCCACATGTTCATCGCACGTTCCAGCACCGCGCGATACAGATCCTCCTTGTCTTCGAAATAATAGTAAATGTGGGGTTTCGCGATCGATGCCTTTTTAGCGATCAGTGCCGTCGTCGCTCCGCGAAAGCCGAAATGCCCAAAGACGAACTCTGCCGCATCGAGGATTTTTCCTTCGACGTCCGGGCCCGGCGCTGCCTTGCGGCCGCCTTTTGGCGCCCGGCGGATGCGAAAGTGCTTCAACTTGTCGGCGGGCATGGCTGCCATAGAGCCTCGATAGGGAGCTTGCCTTCACCAGCGAAGGCTGAGCGGGATGGGTCGCCGGATTGCTGTCGGCGATTCCGGCTGGACGTTGCCTTGCCCGTCCAGCTTTATCAAGCAATTAGGAAGGCAGGGACGTCTTAATGCGTTGGCAGACCCAAGGCATCGGCTCAGGCCGAGATCGCCTTCGCCGATCCCGCTTCGTTGCGCAGCAGGAATTTCTGGATCTTTCCCGTCGACGTTTTCGGGATCGGCCCGAACACGACGGCCTTCGGCGTCTTGAAGCCGCTCATGTGCGAGCGGCAGAAGGCGATGATGTCGGCTTCGCTCGCGCTCGCGCCGTCCTTCAGCTCAACGAAGGCGCAGGGCACTTCGCCCCATTTCGGATCGGGCTTTGCGACCACGGCGGCGAACAGCACGGCCGGGTGCTTGTAGAGGACGTCCTCGACCTCGACCGAGGAAATGTTCTCGCCACCGGAGATGATGATGTCCTTGGAGCGATCCTTGATGATGACGTAACCATGCGCGTCGAGCACGCCGAGATCGCCGGTGTGAAACCAGCCGCCTTCGAAGGCTTCCTTCGTCGCCTTGTCGTTCTTGAGATAGCCCTTCATCACGATGTTGCCGCGGAACATGACCTCGCCGATGGTCTCGCCGTCGCGCGGCACCTGCCTCATGGTCTGCGGATCGATGACGGTGACGCCTTCCTCGAGCGGGTAGGGCACGCCCTGCCGCCGCTTCAAGCTGGCGCGCTCGGCTGCGGGCAGATCGTCCCAGCCTGGCTGCTCAGCGCAGACGGAGGCGGGGCCGTAGACCTCGGTCAGGCCGTAGACATGCGTCAGCTTGATCCCGATGCTCTCGGCGCCCTCGAGCACCGCGACCGGCGGCGCGGCACCGGCGATCAGCCCGACGACCCGGCGCGCGGCACCACCCTTCGGTGCATCGGGTGCGTTGATCAGCGTGTTGTAGACGATCGGCGCGCCGCACATGTGGGTGACGCCGTGCTGCTTGATCAGCTCGAAGATCTTGGTCGGCTCGACCTTGCGCAGGCAGACATTGATGCCGGCGGCCGCCGCAATGGTCCAGGGAAAGCACCAGCCGTTGCAGTGGAACATCGGCAGCGTCCAGAGATAGACCGGATGCTGGCCGAGTTGGCCCGCGAGGATGTTGCTGACGGCATTCAGATAGGCGCCGCGATGATGGGTGACGACGCCCTTGGGATTTCCCGTGGTGCCCGAGGTGTAGCTCAGCGCGATCGCGTCCCATTCGTCGCCCGGCAGGATCGCCGCGAAATCAGGATCGCCTTGCGCGAGCGCGGTCTCGTACTCGATCTCGCCGATGCGCCGGCCGCCCTTGAAGGCGTCGTCGTCGACGTCGATCACGAACGGTTTTGGGCCACTCATCTGCGCGAGCGCGTCGGTGATGACGCCGGAAAACTCGGGATCGACCAGAATGATCTTCGCGCCGCCATGGTCGAGCTGAAATGCGATCGAAGGCGCATCGAGCCGGATGTTCAGTGCATTGAGCACGGCGCCGGTCATGGGGACGGCGAAATGCACCTCGTTCATCGCCGGAATGTTCGGCAGCATCGCCGCGACGGTGTCGCCGATGCCGATGCCCTTGCCGGCAAGATATGAGGCAAAGCGCTTGCAGCGCTCATGCGTCTCGCGCCAGGTGAAGCTGCGCCCCTCGTAGACCGTGCTGACGTGATCGGGATAGACCGCGGCGCTGCGTGCGAGGAAGCTCAACGGGCTCAGCGGCACGTAGTTGGCGGGCGTCTTCTCGAGGCCGATATTGTATTGGTTCTGCCGCTCGCTCATCGACACCTCCCTTACGCGCCGGCCTACAGGAATCCGATCGAGATCCACGGAAAGACGGCGACGACGATCAATCCTACCAGCAGCGCCAGCAGATAGCCCCAGATCGGCCTGATGCCTTCGGCCGGATCGACGCGTCCGATGGCGCAGGCGGCATAATAGCCGACCCCGAAGGGTGGGGCGAATAGCCCGATACCCATCGCGAGAATGATCACCATGGCATAGTGCACCTCGTGCACGCCGACCGCACGCGCGATCGGAAACAACAGCGGACCGAACAGCACGATCGCCGGAATGCCCTCCAGCACGCTGCCGAGGACGGTGAAGGCCAGGATCGAGACGGCGATGAAGGTCGCCGCGCCGCCCGGCAATCCGGTCATGGCGGACGCCAGTGAGCGCGAGAAGCCTGATTGCGTCAGGCCCCAGGCCATGCCGGTGGCCGTGCCGATGATCAGCAGGATCGCGCCCGACAGCGCAGCGGTCTCGACCAGCATCGGGAACAGCCGCCGCCAGTCGAAGCGGCGGTAGACGAGGAGGCCGACCAGGGCGCCATAGACGATGCCGATGGTGGAGACTTCGGTGGCGGTCGCGATGCCTTCGACCACGGCGTAGCGAATCACGAAGGGCAGCGCGAGCGCGGGCAGGGCGATGACGAAGGTCTTGCCGATCTCGCCGCCTGTGGCGCGTCGGACATGGCTCATGTCCTCGTGGCGGTAGCGCCACCACACCAGCATGCACAGCGTGATCGCGAGCACCACGCCGGGCAGGAGGCCGCCGGTGAACAGCGCGGCGATCGAGACGCCGGTGACCGATCCGATCGTGATCAGCACGAGGCTCGGCGGAATGGTTTCGGTCTGCGCGCCGGTGGCCGCAAGAAGCGCGACGAGATCGCCGGGCTTGGCGCCGCGCTGCTTCATCTCCGGGAACAGCACGGGCGCGACCGCCGCCATGTCGGCCGCCTTGGCGCCTGAGATGCCGGAGACCAGGTACATGGCGCCGACAAGGACGTAATGCAGCCCGCCGCGGACATGGCCGAGCAGGCTCGCCAGGAACGCCACCATGGCCCGTGCCATGCCGGTCATTTCAATCAGGAGCCCCAAAAATACGAACAGCGGCACCGAGAGCAAAATGAGATGGCTCATGCCCTCGTCCATCCGTCCGACCAGCACCATGACCGGCGTGCGCGTGGTCAGTGCCAGATAGCCGAAGATGGCGAGCCCGAAGCCGAACGCGATGGGAACGCCGGCAAAGACGCAGAAGCCGGCGACGCCCACGAAGAAGATGACGAGGTTGAGGTTGCCAAGCGGCCGCAGATATGGCTGCGCCAGCCAGAACAAGCCGACGACGACGGCGACCGACACCACGGCCGTCAGCACCATGCGGTAATCGGCTGCGCGCAGCAGCCGCAACAGCGCGAACACCGCCATCAGGCAGATGCCGGCCGGCAGCGCCGCGGCGCGCCACATATTGGAGATCTGCAGCGCCGGCGTGGTGATGAAGCTTTCCTCGTAGGCGTAGTCCCAGGACGGCCAGACGATCAGCGCCAGGAAGGCCAGCGCCGCGCAGGTCGCGACGAGATCGAGCCAGGCCCGCGTGGCCGGCTTGGCGCTGCCGACGACCGCAGTCATGCGCATGTGCTCGGAGCGGCGGAACGCGACCGCCGCGCCGAGCATGGCAAGCCACAGGAACAGGATCGAGGCGAGCTCGTCCGACCAGATCAACGGCCGGTGCAGGCCGTAGCGCGCGACCACGCCGGCAAACAGGATCGCGATCTCGGCGACCACCAAAATGGCCGCCGGGATTTCGACGAGGAGGCCGAGTGCGTGCTCCGTCGAGGCCAGCAACGAAGGTCGGCGAGGGGACTGCACAGCCGCCTCGCCCGCCACTCCGCTCACGTCGACCTCGATATGAGCCATGACGGCTCCAACGCGTTACGACAGCTTGCCGACGGCTTTTTCGAGCAGGTCCCAGGCCTGGTCGCCATATTTGCCCTTCCACTCGGCATAGAAGCCGGCGGACCGCAGCTTGTCGCGGAACGGCGCGACGGTTGGCTGGTTGAAGGTCAGGCCCTTGCCCGCGAGTTCCTGCTGGAGATTGGCATTGAGCTTGGCGGTGTCCTCGCGTTCCTTGATCGCTGCGGCATTGATGTTCTTGGCGACGATGGTGCGCACATCCTCGGGCAGGCTGCTCCACGCTTTGCGGTTGGCCAGGAACCAGAAGCCGTCCCACATGTGGTTGGTCAGCGAGCAGTATTTCTGCACCTCGTAGAGCTTGGCGGTCGAGATGATCGCCAGCGGGTTTTCCTGGCCCTCGACGATCCTGGTCTGCAGCGCGGAATAGACCTCGGCGAAATTGATCGAGGCGGGCGCCGCATCGAACGCCTTGAACATCGAGGTCCACAGCGGCGACACCGGCACGCGGATCTTGAAGCCCTTGAGATCGTCCGGGCCGGTGATCGGCTTGCTCGACGACGTGGTCTGGCGGAAGCCGTTGTCCCAGATCTTGTCCATGACCTCGAGCCCGGCCTTCTTGATCTCGCCGCGGACAAAGGCGCCGAGATCGCCGTCCATGGCCTTCCAGACCGTGCCGTAGTCCGGGAACGCGAAGCCGATGCCGTTGATGGACGCCGCCGGTACCAGGGTCGACAGGATCAGGCCGGACAGCGTGAAGAACTCGACGCCGCCGGACCGGATCTGGCTCAGCATGTCTGTGTCAGACCCGAGCTGGTTATTCGGGAAGATCTGGAGGTCGAACTTGCCACCGGTCTCGGCCTTGATCGCCGCCGCCATCTCCTTGGCGCGCACGTTCAGCGGATGGGTGTCCGGCAGGTTGTTGGCGTATTTGTAGGTGAACTCGGCGCTCTGGGCGCGGGCCACATGGGGCGCACTGAGGCCGCCCAGGACCGCGGTCGCGGCGGAGGCCTTGAGAAGCGTGCGGCGGGAAAAGCTCATGGGTCTGCTTCCTCGGAAAGTTTGTTGTTGTTCTGAGATGCAGACCTATACGGACGGAAAGTCAGAAGGTCATCTGCGATCTCGCGAAGCTTCGCTTATTGCAGCCGGACATCGTCGCGGCAATATCGGCTTTCGGAGGCATGGGTCGGATTCAAAAACGCGAAAACAACCCCATGCACAGTAGCCGTCAAAAGTTGGGCGACGTGCCACGGCCGGGCCGAGAAAGAACTGGGAACGAAGGTACAGTGAGAGGAATTCCAGCTAAATATTTGATCTGATTGTATATAAATATATTCCATAATATACCTTATGCGAATTATGGATATGGCTTTGCAGATCAGGCCAGATCATTCCGCAGCTACCCAGAACCCCTCTCTCGGCTCACACTTGGTGCCAAGCAAGCCCGGGCAAACCGACGCAGCGGTTGATGCTCACGTCACCATGGGAGGTTCGTCATGCAGGAGAACGTCGCCCGCGCAGACCGCTCGCACGCCATTCCATTCGATGCCGCCAAGCTCGACCGCCTGATGGAGGCTGCCGGCCTCGACGTCCTGGTCGCGACCTCCAAGCACAATGTGCAGTACCTGCTCGGTGCCGAGCGCGCGATCTTCTTCGATTACATGGATGCGCTGGGCGTCAGCCGCTATCTGCCCGTTCTGGTCTATCCCAAGGGCGCACCGGAGCACGCGGTCTATGTCGGGCACCGGCTGGAGACCCACCAGCGCGCTGTTGCGCCGCCATGGGTAGCGCAGGTCCGGACCGAGTCCAACGGCTCGGTCGACGCCATCACGCGGGCCGTAAGCCTGATCCGCGGCGCCGGCGTGCCCCTGAAGCGGGTCGGGGTCGAGATGGCGTTCCTGCCGATGGATGCGGGTCGGGCGCTCAGTGACGCCCTGCCCGGTGCCGAGCTCAAGGACGCGCTGCTGGTGCTGGAACGGCTGCGGGCGGTGAAGTCGGTGGACGAGCTGGCGAAACTCAAGACGGCGTCCGAACTGGTGATCGCCTCGATGCTGGCGGTGATCGCCGGGCACGGGCCGGGCACGACCAAGCAGCAATTGTCGGACGCCTTGCGGATCGCCGAAGCCAATCGCGGGCTGACCTTCGAATACTGCCTGCTGGCCTGCGGCAGCAGCCACAACCGGGCGCCGTCGGCGCAGCGCTGGGAGCAAGGTGAGGTGCTGTCGCTCGACTCCGGCGGCAATTATCACGGCTATATCGGCGACCTCGCGCGCATGGCCGTGCTCGGCGATCCCGATGCCGAGCTGAAGGACTGTCTGGCCGAGATCGAGGCGGTCCAGCGCGCTGCCTTCGCCGCGGTCCGGCCCGGCGCCATGGGCGGCGACATCTACGTCGCGGCCGAGCGGCAGCTCGCAAAGATCAGCCAGCGCGACTGCACGGAGTTTTTGGCCCATGGCATGGGCCTCGTCAGCCACGAGGCCCCTCGCCTGACCGCCAAGGGCCCGATCCCCTACGACGACACCGACGCCCGCCTGCCGCTCGAAACAGGCATGGTGGTGTCGATCGAGACCACGATGAAGCATCCGAAACGCGGATTCATCAAGCTCGAGGATACGGTCGCGGTGACGGCGACGGGGTATGAGATCTTTGGCGAGGGTGGTCGCGGGTGGAATTTGGGGGGCAGTGCGCTGTAGGCCGGCACCACCCGTGGCGCTTAAAGCAACATTCGCCCTCTGCCCGAGCACCACCGGATCGTCAACGCCCTCACCTACACCGCCATGACCTAGGCTTCCGCGGAAGCGGTAGCTCGCGGCATTCGCATGACTTGCTCGAGGGCGTGTCGGTGCTTCAGCACGGCAAGGGTCTCGCGCGCGCTGAGGCTGGAGACGACTTCCTCGAAATCGTCGCTCTGCTCGATCTTGGCCCGGCCGATCGCGAGATCTATGTCGATCTGGCCCGATTTGCGAGGCGGCGTTTCGAGGGACTGCATGTGCGGTCCCAGCAACGCGGGGTTCTGTCTCAATTCGATCAGAGCCGCGCGTGACTCGATCCGATCCAGGCTGGCAAGCTCTCTCGCCCTCTGCAGCAGTGCCGGCGCGCGATTGTCCTCCGGGGTCGCAAACAGGCGCGCCATTCGCGGTGCCGTCGATGTGATGAGACCGATCGGAATGGCGCAAACCAAGCCGATGATCACCGGCGACATCCAGAGCAGCAGCGGAAGCGACACGGCATAGGCGCTTGCCGCCATGGCCAGCCCGCAGAGGGTCGGCACCGTGAATTTGCGATAGACTTCATCGCGCGTGATCCTGCCATCGCTTCGCCGTTGCACTTGCCAGCCCGCATCACGCCCCAGCAGGATCTCCGCCACGGCGGTGGATTGAAAGATCATCATGGATGGGGCGATCAAGGCGGCAAGCAGGCTCTCGGCGACCACCGCCAGCAGCACGCGAAATCCGCCGCCGAATGCCTGCCGTTCCGCACGCCTGGTGAGCAGAACGAGGTAGGCCAGCAATTTGGGCACGATGAGCAGCCCCATTGTCGCGGCAAAGACCCAGGCCGCGAGCACGGGGTCCTGTGCGGGCCACGTTGGAAACAACGAGAAGCCCTTGGGAAAGTACTCCGGCTTGACGAAATAGGCCTGCAAGGAGATCAGGATTCCGAACAATAGAAACAGCAGCCACAGGGGCGCGGTGAGATAGGAGCCGATCCCAGTCAACAGGTGAAGCCTGGAGACCCAATGCAGACCTCGCGCCGGCAAAACGGCAAGATGCTGGAGATTGCCCTGACACCAGCGACGGTCACGCGCCGCGAAATCCAGCAGCGACGGTGGCACCTCCTCGAAACTCCCGCCGAGACCTGGAGCCATGAAAATCCCCCACCCCGCCCGCCGCATCAGAGCGGCTTCGACAAAATCGTGGCTGAGGATATGGCCACCAAAAGGCTTTCTCCCGCGCAATTCGGGCAAGCCCGCCTCTTGCGCAAAAGCCTGTACCCGGATGATGGCATTATGTCCCCAGTAGTTGCCCTCAGAGGCGTGCCACCAGGCGTTCCCGGCCGCGATCAGCGGGCCGTACAAACGACCCGAGAACTGCTGAAGCCGGCTGATCAGGGTTCGCGCATTGACGACGATCGGAAGCGTCTGAATCAGGGCGGCCTGCGGATTCGTCTCCATCGCGCCCACCAGCCGAACGATGGTCTCTCCGCTCATCAGACTGTCCGCGTCGAGGATGATCATGTAGTCGTAGGCGCCACCGAACCGCCTCACCCATTCGGCGATGTTGCCGGACTTTCGGGCGGTGTTGTCGGATCGGTGACGATAGTAGAGATGGCCCGAACCGCAGTTGCGCTGCAGGTCCAGAAACGCAAGCTCCTCGGCAATCCAGATGTCCGGATCTGTCGTGTCACTGAGCAGAAACCAATCGAACAACGCGGCCTGTCCGGTTTCGCCGACCGACTCGTACATGGCGCGGAGTCGCGCCATGAGATGGTGTTGATCCTCGTTATAGGTCGGCAACAGCATCGCCGTTCGGCCGGTGATCCCTGGCAGCGGACCGTGGCTGTCAATTGGCAGCACATCCGGTCGGCCCCGCAGGAGCACAAGAAAACCGGCGACTGAAGACACGAACGAAAACGCGATCCAGGCGAGCAGCACGAGAAACAGCCCGAACACCATGCCTTCAAGGACCGTGACGCCACCAACCTTGAGAACATCGTACATCTCAACAGCGCCCGCAGCGGTAATCGCGGCCGTTCCGGCGAGAATGAACAGGCGCCGCGCTGCAACGGCAGGGGTGGTCCGCAGTCGCGCCGGATAGGCACGATTTGTCCCGTCCAATCGACAGGGCAGCATCGGGAGAGGCGTTTCGTCGGGAAGATACCGAAAGCCGAGCTCAGGCGAAAGCGCAGGCGACGACGTCAGGGCGCCCATCGGTAAACCCAGACTTCGGAGATGGGTTGATCGCCCTGCATCAAGACCGCCCTCAACTCGATAGGCGCATCCTTCACGGCGCATTGAAAACTCAGGCGCCAGCCGCCGGTTTCCGGGTTCGGCTGTGTGACGACGTTCTTGATCTCGGATTTGTCGGCGCTGACGGCGCCCCTCACCTTGTCAGGATCGACCTCCTTCAGCTTGTCACCTAGGAGCTCGAGCACGAACAATTTGCTGTCGTCGCCCCGCGCGCCAACGCCTGTGCGGGTGAACCGGGCCAGTGAATTGGGCTTCGGCGCGTCCGGACCCCAGTGCAGACGATAGGTGTAGTTGTTTTCGCTCTTGGCCTGGAGAGCTGTTTTCGAGCGCCAGAAGGCGGCGATGTTGTCGTGAACTTCCTCCTTGGTCGGGATCTCAAAGAGGACCACACTGCCCTCTCCCCAATCTCCGATCGGTTCGACCCAGAGGCTCGGGCGACGCTCAAAGCGCGATTCAATGTCCTCGTAGGCAAAGAAGTTTCGTTCCCGCTGCATCAGGCCGAAGCCGCGAGGATTGAGATCATTGAATGTGCTGGCCTGCAGATCGTGTGGATTGTTGAGAGGACGCCAGAGTTGCTCGCCCTTTCCATTGAACATTGCGAGCCCATCGGAGTCGTGCACGGCAGGGCGGAAATCGTCGACATCGTGTCGGTCGTTCGGACCGAAAAAGAACATGCTCGTCATGGGCGCCAAGCCGGCATGTTGCAGCTCGATCCGCGGATAGAGCGACATCTCCACGTCGAAGACCGTCGAAGCGCCCGGCCTGATCGTGAAGCGATAGCTTGCCGTAGCGCTCTTGCTGTCAAGCAGCGCATGGACCACGACAGATGTGGCCCCCGGCGCGGGCTTCTCCAGCCAGAAGGCCTTGAAGAACGGAAATTCCTCCCCCTTGCTCTCACCGGTATCGATCGACAGACCGCGCGCGGACAGGCCATAGGTCTCGCCTTTGGCGACCGCACGGAAGTAGCTGGCGCCGAGAAACGCGCAAACCTCGTCGTAATAGTCGGGGCGATTGATCGGGGCGTGAATGCGAAAGCCGGCAAATCCGAGATCGGCGTCCGGTACCTGGCCGATATTGTCGCCGAACGCAAAATCGTCGCGCCGGTACCTGATCGGTACGGCTCGTCCGCCGGAGACCTCGTAGATGTCGACCCTGTTCTTATAGAAAAAGCCGCGGTGGAAAAACTGGACCTCGAAGGGCAGCTTCTCGTTGCGCCAAATTGCGCGCTCCGGCAGAAAGCGAATTGACCGGTACTGATCGTAGGTGAGATCACTAAGCGCGTCCGGGACCTTTTCCTCTGGCGGCGCAAAGGGCTTACTCGCCAAATTGCGGGCAAGGTCGCGGACATAAGAGGGACCAAACGGCAACTCCGCCGCTGATCCCGCAGAGACTGCGCCAGGTAGCAATGTCGCCAATGGCGTCAATGCCGAGGCTTCCAGGAATTGCCGGCGATTCAACTGTGCTACCCGCTTGGTTTCAACCGCAATGCAACCCCCTCGTCGCGGACGAGTTCCACGGACCTCGCCAAATCCGAGGATGATGTTGCCGACGATCTCGTCGATGCGGCTTGGGGCGATTTCGCACTGCTCGGGCCTCGGTTGCATCTGCAGGACGAGCTGCAATTTCCGATTGCGCATTCTCGAGCGATGGCGCCCCGCGCCACGCTGCGGCCCCGAAGGCAACTGGATAATCGCTCTAGCGCAGCGGCAGCAGCTCCAGCTGGCTCTGCGCCTTCTTGACGGCTGCCGCGAACCAACTCTGGCTTGGCGCTTCCTTGGCGAAGCACTTGGTGTAGGCGTCCATCGCGTTGTCTTCGCGCGTGATGTCGCCGCGGGGGTCCTTCTTATCGATGGGTTTGGCCATCATCTGCTTCCAGACCTTCTCGCAAGCCGGGATCTCACCCGTCTTCACCGCATCGCTTGCGGCGAGAAAGAAGACCTTCTCGCCCTGGATCGCGACGACGTCGATTTCATGCGGAGGCCCCTTCAGGTCACCGTTGCCGCGCACGCCCAGTACAGCAACCGCCGCGCTCGCTCCCGCGGGCTTCGTGATCGGCAGCTCGGCGTATTTGGCGAAGGCGGAGTCCTGGATCGCTTGATAGTAGAAGCGGTCCGACTTGAATGCCGCGCCGATCTCCTGCGGCATGCCGTCCTCGCGGTGCTCGCGGAGCCAGTGCTTGAGCAACGCGGTGGTGGTCACGATGGCCTGCATCTTGTCGCCTTCGGACGCGAAGCCGAGGCCGTCGAGATGGCCGAAGCCGGAGTCGCCCTTGAACAGCGTGTCCGCGTTCGAGTTGCCGTCTGAGGACAGTCCCTTGATCGCGACGGGGCCCACCAGACCGCGCAACACAGTCGTCAGCTCCTTGAGCGCCGCATCGTGCTGCTTGCTGGTCTCGTCGTTTTCCGGAGCCTTCGCGAACTTTGCGATGTAGCGATCGCGCAGGTCGAGATAGTGCTGCTCGAGCGTCGCCGCATAAGCGGGCGTAGCCAAGGCGAGCAGGCAGAGCAAGGCGAGCGATCTCATGTGATTTCCGACAGGGCTGGGTCTGATCTCCAGTCTTTGTGCCGGTGCCGGCCGGGAAGGTTCATCCGCGAGGGGCCGCGCCCTGCTTCGCCGGCGTCAGTTGCTGCCGGTTCAGCCGCATCGCCGCCGTCTCCCGCACGCGGACACGGGCCCGGCGCTTGCGCCACCAGATCACGATTCCGGTGACCGAGAGTGCCGCCACCACCAGCCCCATGATCGAGATCAGGATGCGGCCGAACAGTCCCACGATGCGGCCCGAATGCAATGGGAATTGCGCCTGCACGAAGATATCGGCGGCGGTGCCGACCCAGGGCAACCGTTCGCCGATCGGACGGCCGTCCTCGCTGTCGTAATAGAGCTGCGCCGGGCCGACCCCGCCGGCGCCGTGATCATCGCCGGGATGGAAGAACGCGGCGGCATAGACACCATGGGCCGGGCCGTAATTGACCGAGCCGACCGGGACAGGCCACCCTCGCCCCTTGCCGTCGGCCGCCGCGCGCGCGGCGATGTCGGCGAAGCTGACCTTGGGCTCGATGGGGTCGTCGAGATCGCGATACGGCCGTTGCTCATAGGGTGTCGGCGTGTAGTTCGACACCACCTTCATCAGCGGCGAGAACACCTCGAAATAGAGATTCAGCGAGAACGCCGTGAAGGCGATGATGAATAGCACAGCCCAGGTCCACAGGCTGAAAGCGCGATGGATGTCGAAATTGATCCGGTAGGCGCTGCCCGAGGTCTTGATGGTCCACGCCGGCGCCCAGCGCGCCCAGAAGCCGCGTTCGAGCTGGCGCGTGACTTGGGGCGCCCGCGCCGCCTTGGCACGCCGGCGCGAGGGCAGCGTCAGGTAGAAGCCGACGAAGCAATCGACGGTCCAGATGATCGCGATGATTCCGAGCAGGCGCATGCCCCAGCGGTCGCTGCCCCAGAATTCCGGGATGTGCATGGTGTAGTGCAGCTTGTAGAGGAACGAGACGAAGTTTTCGCGCGTCACCGGCCACACCGCGCCCCAATAACGGCGGCCGAGCTCGGCGCCGGTGTTGGGATCGAGGAAGATCTGATTGTAGTCGAGCGCGTAGCGCTTGCCGGTCGCGGGATCGATCCTGGGCATGACGAAGAACCACAGCGAGTGGCCCGCCTCCGGCGTCATGAAGAGGTAGACCACGCGCGCGCGGGGATCGCGCTGCTCGATCATCTTGGCGAGATCGATCGAGGGAATGGCCGGGCCCTTGCTGCTGACGTCGAACAGATGGCTGTTCAGGACCTCGTCGATCTCGTGGTCCCAGGAGATGATCGCCCCGGTGATGCCGGAGAAGAACAGGAATCCCGCCGTCAGCAGTCCCGCCCAGCGATGCAGCTTGCCGAATATCGCTCTCATCGTTCAGATCTCGCCAAGTACACGAGCAAAGTGTGTGAGTGCCGAAGCTTCCGCAACGTCATGCCCGGGCTTGTCCCGGGCATCCACGTTCTTAGTGCCGCGTGAAAGATCGTAGATGGCCGGGACAAGCCCGGCCATGACGACCTCTCGTGGACCCTCATCGTCGTCATTCCAACTCACCACCGATACGTCAGCTTGCCGATGGCCTTGCGTCCCTCCGCGTAGAAGCAGCCCGACAGGCTGTAGCAGGCGGCGACATAGCGGGTGTCGGCGAGGTTGGTGACGTTCAGCGACAGGCGCCAATTGTCCCTGGTGTAGGCGAGCAGCGCGTCCAGCACGGTCGACGATCCCACCTTGAACGTGTTGGCGTCATCGCCCCAGGTCGCGCCGACATAGCGGAGACCGCCACCGAACTGCAGGCCGGCGAGCGGCCCGGTCTGAAGCGTGTAATCGTTCCACAGCGAGGCGCGGTTGAGCGGCACCGTGACCGGCGCCTTGCCGACATTCACCGGATCCTGCGTGACCACAGCATCGACATAGGCATAGGCCGCGCGCAGGTTCCAGCCATCGGCGAGCGACATCGAGCCTTCGAGTTCGAGGCCACGCGATTTCACCTGAGCGGTCTGTTCGGCAATGTTGAGCCGGGGCTTCGACGGTGACGGCGGGGATCTGTGTCTGCGCCTCCACGGCACCGAAGGGAGTGGAGAGAGCAAATGTGCTAGCCGCTCCGAGGAAAAGCACCTGCATCTGTCGACGACGCGTGTCGGCACGCGAAGCAAGTTGGAAGTCGGTCACGTTTGTCGAGGCCCCACGCACTGCCGGCTTCGCCGGTACCGTTTTTGATGCCTCGCCCTAACGCAGGCGATTTCGGAGTGCGATAGGAACTGCGTTAGAATTTCTCCAGACGCGTGCGCAACGCGTGCGACGAATGCGCTCAGTCGTGTTTGGAAGTTTGGAATGTTTCCAGACCGACAAGAACCTGCTTGTTCGAAATGTCTAAAACCGCGTCAGCGATGTCGCAGCCGGCGATTGACCCGGCGCGCGAGATAATCGCCGGCGCTCTGCACGAGCTGCACCAGGGCGATCAGCACGACGACGACGGCCAGCATCATCTCCGGCATGAAGCGTTGATAGCCGTAGCGGATGCCGAGATCGCCCAGGCCCCCGCCTCCGACGGCACCGACCATGGCGGAATAGCCGAGCAGGCTGACAACCGCGAGCGTCAGCGCCAGCAGAAGACCCGGCAGCGCTTCGGGGATCAGCACCTTGAGCACGATCTGCATCGGCGAGGCTCCGAACGAGGACGCCGTCTCGATCAGGCCGCCGTCGACCTCGCGGATCGCGGCCTCGACCAGGCGTGCGATGAAAGGAGCCGATGCGATCGTCAACGGCACGATCGCCGCCGTCGAGCCGATCGAGGTGCCGGCCACCAGCCGCGTGAACGGGATGATGGCGACGACGAGGATGATGAAAGGCGTGGACCGCGTCGCGTTGACGACGATGCCGAGTACACGATTGACGACGGGCGCCGCGAACAGCTCGCCCTTCCGGCTGGTCGCGAGAAAGACGCCGAGCGGCAGGCCGAAGGCGGTGCCGATCAGCGCCGCGAGCCCGACCATGTACAGGCTCTCGCCGGTCGCCTGGACGATCAGGTTGATGAGTTCAGGCGACATAGCCGAGACGCTCCGCGGGACATTGATATTGTGAGAGCCAGGCCAGCGTGCGCGTCGTCGCGTCTTCGCCGCCATGCATGCCGAGAGGGATACCAAGCGTCAGCGAGCCGACGTGCTGGCCGCCGATCTCGTCGATGCGGGCCGACAGCAGCGACACGTCGAGGCCGAGTTCGCGCGCCAGCCGCGCCACCAGCGTGTCGCCGGCCCCTGCCCCGCGCACATGGACGCGGATCACCGCCTGTCCACCCGCAGGCGGCTCCGAAACGATCCGGCTCGCCAGCGACACCGGCAGGCTGTCGCCGATCACTTCGGCCAGGAAGGACTGCGTGATCGGATGCTTGGGGTGGGTGAAGATGTCGGAGACATGGCCGCTCTCGACGACGTGGCCGGCATCGAGCACCACGACGTCCTTGGCGAGCTGGCGCACCACGGACATCTCGTGGGTGATCAGCACGATGGTCACGCCGAGCTCGCGGTTGATGTTCGCGAGCAGATCGAGGATCGCCCGCGTGGTCTGCGGATCGAGCGCCGAAGTCGCCTCGTCCGACAGCAGCACGCTCGGCCGCGTCGCCAAGGCCCGCGCGATGCCGACGCGCTGCTTCTGGCCGCCGGAGAGTTCGGACGGGTAGCGGTCGTGCTTGTCGGCGATGCCCACCAGCGCTAGCAGCTCGGCCACGCGGGCTTTGATGTCCGCCTTGGCCCAGCCGGCGATCTCCAGCGGCAGCGCGATGTTGGCGGCTGCGGTGCGCGAGGACAGCAGGTTGAAGTGCTGGAAGATCATGCCGATCGAGCGCTGCGCCAGCCGCAAGTCGCGCCCTGCGAGCGCCGAGATGTCTCTGTTATCGACGACGACACGGCCCGTGGTCGGCCTCTCGAGGCCGTTGATGAGCCGGACCAGGCTCGATTTGCCGGCACCGGAGCGACCGATGATGCCGGTGATCGAACCGCGTGGGATCGCGAAGTCGATGTCTTGCAGGGCATTGACGCCGGGCTTGCCGCGATAGGCCGGATAGGTTTTCGAGATGCCTTCGAAGCGGACCATCGCGTCAGGCGCAGTCGCGGCAAGTGAAATCGCGGGACGTGAGATCGCGCGACCTGAGATCGCGTCGAGCTTTTCGATCGACTGTCCGATCGCGAGCGACGGGTGGACGTTCATGGAGGCGGCCTTCATGCACAATAGTTCCGCTTGCCCCCTGGGGGCATCCGGGAACCGGTCGCATCAAGCGACGGAGAGTGAAACTGCGAGGAGGACTCGGCTGGAGCGCGCTGCACCGCAGCGGGCACCATCGCCCTTTCAGGTCTCTCTGGCAATGTCAGATATCTGCGGTGAGTTGGACGAAGTTTTCCAAATGTCTCCCCGCTGAAGAAAATTCATCTGCCGCGGTGTTGGCCTCCCGCCCGGCTCAGGTGACCCGCAACCAGGGCCACACGATCAGCAGAAGCCCCGCGAAATAGAGCCCCCCGAAGATCAGCCCAAAACCCCAGAACTGACCCTTGCCGATATAGCCGCTGCCGAAATACATCGGCGCCGGCCCCGTGGCGTAAGGCGAGATCACGCCCATCAGGCCGAGCGAATACATGCAGAGCATGGCGAGCGTCGTGACCGGCAGGTCGGGGATGCCGGATCCGACCGCGAGCACCACGGGCAGCACGGCGGCGGCATGCGAGGTGATGCTCGAGAAGAAATAGTGGATCCAGAAGAACAGCGCGACCAGCAGGAGCATCGCGGTCGACGGCGACAGCCCGGCGAGCGGCTTTGCATATTCGGTGGCGAACCATTTGATGAAGCCGATCTCGTTAAGACCCGAGGCCAGCGTCAGCAGCGAGGTGAAATAGAAGAACACCTCCCAGGCGCCCTTCTCGGCGACGATGTCGGCAAACTCGATCACGCCCGTCACCAGCATCAGCGAGATCACGATGAACACGACGGTGGTGGCGTTGACGAAATTCGAGCCCAGAAGCGGCACGCGGATGTCCGGGCTCGAGCCCGCGATCCACAGAAACATCGCAAGCAGGATCAGCGCCAGCATGATCCACTCATTGCGCGACATCGGGCCCATCTCCGCGAGCTCCTTCGATGCCCATTCGGAAATCTCCGGGCTGCTCTTCACCTCGGGGCGGCAGACCGCGTAGCTGAGCAGCGGGACCAGCACCATCAGGAGAAGGCCGAGCGGCGCAAAGCCCAAGAACCACTGCGCCCAGCTGACGTCGATTCCGACGGTCTTCTTGGCGATGGCCAGCGCCGCCGCATTGGGCGCGAGCGCGGTGAAAAACAATGAGCTGGTGACGGCGGTCGACGCGAACGCGGTCCACATCACATAGGTGCCGATCTTGCCGGCGGTCGGTCCCGGCTCGGAGCCGTAGATGCGCGGGATGTTGCTGATGATGGGATAGACGATGCCGCCGCTGCGCGCGGTGTTGGACGGTGTCGCCGGCGCCAGCAAGAAGTCCGACATCGCCACCGCATAGCCGAGGCCGAGCGTGTTGGTGCCGAGCTTTTGCACCAGCACGAGCGCAATGCGGCGGCCCAGCTGGCTCTTGCGATAGCCGATCGAGAACACGAAGGCGCCGACGATCAGCCAGACCGTGCTCTCGGCAAAGCCCGCCAGCATCCAGCGCAGCGACTTGGTCGGATCGGGATCGATATAGCCGCCGACGCCGGCAACCGTCAGCCCGATCAGGCCGACCGCGCCGACCGGCATCGATTCCAGGATGAGACCGGTGATGACGGCCGCGAAGACGGCAAAATAGTGCCACTGATTGACATTGAGCCCCGCCGGCACCGGCCACAGATAGATCACCAGCCACACCGCGAGCGGCGCGATCAGCTTCCAGCGAAACCCTTTCGCCTCAGGCGCCTGCGAGCTACCGGCCATGGGCCCTCCCCCTCGATCGTCATTGTCGTCTGCCGGCCCGTTGATCGGGCCTATTTTGTCCCAGCGCCGCGTATACGGATAGTCCGCGGCGCAATCAATGGCCCGAGCCTGCTTCTACCGCCCTCTGAACTTCGGTTTGCGTCGCGTCAGGAACGCCTCGACGCCCTCCTTGTGGTCCTCGCTAAGGCTTGCCAGGGCGAATTGGTCGACGTCCATGTGGCTGGCGAGATTATCCAGCGCATGCGCCAGCCGGTTGACCGTGAGTTTCGTCATGGCAACGGAGAGCGGCGGCTGCGCTGCCACCTTGCGCGCAAGCTCCATCGCGGCATCGAACGCATGGCCGGGATCGACCACCTGCTCGACCAGGCCCCACTCATAGGCTTCATCCGCGCTGATGCGCTGATCGGCCAGGATCACCGCCTGCTTGGTCCGAGCCGGGCCGATCAAATGCAGCATGCGCGGAATGCTTTGCCAGCTCATGTTCATGCCGAGCCCGATCTCGGGCACCCGCAGATGGGCATCGCGTCCCATGACGCGGAAGTCGAGCGCGACGGCCAGCGCCACGCCGCCGCCGACGCAAAAGCCCTCGATGGCGCCGATCGTGATCTGCTCCATCTCCTGCCAGGCGTGGGTCAGGCGCGGTCCGAGCTTGAGATGCCGCCGCAGCGTGCCGAGGTCCATGTCCTTGCGCGCGCGCCCTTCGGCATCCTTGAGGTCGAAGCCGGCGCTGAACGCAGCCGCGCTGCCTGTCAGCACCACGACAGAGGTTGCGGAATCATCCTCAAAACTGCGCGCGGCCGCGGTGAGCTGGCGCAGCGCCTCGGGCGACAGCGCGTTGATGCCGTCGCCGCGGTCGAACCGCACCACCGCAATCCGCCCCTCCGGTCCGAGGCCCTTCTCGATCTTCACATAGTCAGGCAACGCAAACTCCCCTGGTCTTGGTCTTCCTGGCGCTCACAGATGCCCGGTACGCCGATGTTCGGGTTCGCTTCCATGGACCGGAAACCGGACCGTAGTCCCGATGGTGATCCAGTTGGCATTTTCGCCGGTGATGTTGCGGCCGTAGATCACATCGACGGAGAAGATCTCGTTCGGCCGGTAGCGGACGCCGGTCTGGAAACGCGGCTGCACGGCGCTCGCGATCTCGGAGGCGCCGGCCTGCCCGTATGCCTCGATCGTCCATTGCAGGGTGTCGGTGAATTTCCAATCGAAGCCGATGCCGTAGGTCAGGTAATGGCGATCCACCGTGCGATCCCAGAGCCAGCCGCCGTTGACGTTGATGCGCATGGTCTCGGACAGGCGGAAGGTCGCGGGGATGACGGCAAAGGCGGACAGGGCATCACCGGTCGCCGCGTCGAACGATCCGCCGCCATAGGCCGACAATCCCCACCGGCCGATCCCGGTCGGGATGAAATTCGTCTTGGCTTTCGGAGCAATTGTCGTGCTCCAGTCGCCGTCGCTGCGGGCCCGGATGCTCTGCAGGCTCAGCTCGATGGGCCTGAAGGGGTCGACCACACAGGAGGGATTGGCGACCGCCGAAAAATCCGTGTTGGAAGCCGTCGACAGCCAGCTCTCCACCTTGCAGGAGCCGACCTCGGAAATGTCGGCGGCATCGACCGCATAGGCGCCATTCGCTGCGCGCGCATCCTGCGCCGCGAATGCGCCAAGAGCGGCGATTGCGGCGGCTATTCCGGTTCTTGCAGCCCAGCCCATCGTGCGATGTTAGCAGAGTCTTCGCCTCGACAACGCCCGGATTCTGGGACTATCTTCGCCCCATGAGCGACCATCATCATCAGCACGATCACGACCATTCCGAGCTGTCGGAGACCGAGCTGCGCGTGCGCGCGCTCGAGACGATCCTGACCGAAAAAGGCTATGTCGAGCCGGCCGCGCTCGACGCCATCATTCAGGCCTATGAGACCCGGATCGGCCCCCATAACGGCGCGCGCGTCGTCGCCAAGGCCTGGAGCGATCCGGCATTCAAGACGGCACTGCTGGAGGACGGCTCGAAGGCGATCGGCACGCTCGGCCATGTCAGCCGCGTCGGCGACCACCTCGTCGTGGTCGAGAACACGCCGCAGCGTCACAACATGGTCGTGTGCACGCTGTGCTCCTGCTACCCCTGGGAAATGCTGGGGCTGCCGCCGGTCTGGTACAAGGCCGCGCCCTATCGCTCCCGCGCGGTGAAGGACCCGCGCGGCGTGCTCGCCGATTTCGGCGTGCAAGTCGCCAAGGACGTTGAAATCCGGGTCTGGGATTCGACCGCCGAAACGCGCTTTCTTGTGCTGCCGATGCGCCCCGCGGGGACCGAAGGCTGGAGCGAGGAGCAGCTCACCGAGCTGGTCACGCGCGATTCCATGATCGGCACCGGCTTTCCCAAGGCGCCCGGGGCGCCATCATGAACGGCGTGCACGACATGGGCGGCATGGACGGCTTCGGCAAGGTCGAGCCCGAGCCGAACGAGCCGGTGTTCCACGAGGAATGGGAGTCGCGTGTTCTCGCCATGGTGCGCGCGATGGGCGCGGCCGGCGCCTTCAACATCGACACCTCGCGCTTCTATCGCGAGACGATCCCGCCGCACGTCTATCTCTCGAGCTCCTATTACAAGAAATGGTTTCTCGGGCTCGAGGAGATGCTGATCGAGAAAGGCTATCTCACCCGGGAGGAAGTCGCCGCCGGCCACGCGATGCAGCCGGCCAAGGCGCTCAAGCACGGCAAGTTCGATCTCGGCCAGGTCGAGCGCATCATGGTGCGCGGCAAGTTCGCCCGTCCTGCCCCGGCACCGGCGAAATTCAAGATCGGTGACAAGGTCCGCGCGAAGAACATTCATCCGGCCACCCACACCCGCCTGCCACGCTACGTGCGCGGCCATGTCGGCATCGTCGAGCTGAACCATGGCTGCCACGTATTTCCGGACTCGGCGGCGATGGAGCTCGGCGAGAATCCGCAATGGCTCTACACGGTCGTGTTCGAGGGCCGCGATCTCTGGGGCGCGGACGGCGATCCGACCTCGAAAGTCTCGATCGATGCCTTCGAGCCGTATCTGGACCCGGCGTGATGAGCAGCACGGCTGCTGCTGCCGCGACGGCAGCGATCCCGAGCATTCCCCGTGATGATGACGGCCCCGTGTTCCGCGCGCCCTGGGAAGCGCACGCCTTCGCGATGGCGCTCACGCTGCACGAGCGCGGCGTGTTCAGCTGGCCCGAATGGGCGGCAGCCCTGGCCTCCGAGATCAAGCGCGCGCAGGCGGCAGGCGATCCCGATACGGGCGAGACCTACTATCTCCATTGGCTCGCCACGCTGGAAGGGCTGGTCGCGCGCAAGGGCGTTGCGTCTGCGGAGACGCTGCATCGCTACCGCGACGCCTGGGACCACGCGGCAGATCGCACCCCGCACGGCAAACCGATCGAGCTGAAGTCGGAGGATTTTCGGTAGCTCGGTAAGAGGCACGGTCGTGCCAAGCCCTACGCTGTCATTCCCCGCGAAGGCGGGGAATCCAGTACGCCGCGGCTTCTTGGCTCAAGCACGGTTTCTGGAATACTGGATCACCCGCTTTCGCGGGTGATGACACCGAGTCTGTGGTGTCACCGCCCCGCCACATACTCCCGCCACCCCTTCGCCCGCAGGCTGCAGGCCGGGCACTCGCCGCAGCCATAGCCCCAATCATGCTGAGCGCCGCGTTCGCCGAGATAGCAGGTGTGCGACTGCTCGCGGATGAGGTCGACCAGCCCGTCGCCGCCGAGGTCATGGGCGAGCTTCCACGTCGCAGCCTTGTCGATCCACATCAGCGGCGTATGCAGCTCGAACCTGCGGGCCATGCCGAGCGACAAGGCGGCCTGCATCGCACGAATGGTGTCGTCGCGGCAATCGGGATAACCGGAATAGTCGGTCTCGCACATGCCGCCGACGATATGACTGATGCCGCGCCGGTAGGCCAGCGCCGCGGCGAACGTCAAAAACACCAGGTTGCGGCCGGGCACGAACGTGTTCGGCAGGCCGTCGGCGCCCATCGCGATCGCGACGTCGCGCGTCAGCGCCGTCTCGGATACGGCCGCGAGCGTTGGGATCGACAGCGTGTGGCTCTCGCCAAGCCTGGAAGCCCAATCCGCGCGCAGATCCTTGATGCCCTCGAACAGCCGGTCGCGGCAGGCCAGCTCGATGGCGTGGCGCTGGCCGTAATCGAATCCCAACGTCTCCACGCGCGCAAACCGGTTCAGCGCCCAGGCAAGGCAGGTGGTGGAATCCTGGCCGCCGGAGAACAGCACCAATGCGGTTTCGGATGAAAATACGTCGCTCATGGCCCGCGCTTTAGCACTGCGCACGCGGCTCGCCAATCTGGCCCGCCGACCGGTGGAAATCACCCTGTTCCGCCGCGCTACGCTGGGAACGGGCGCTCGCTTTTGGCATAAGGCTTGGGAGCCAGGAGACCGCCCCGCAATGACCCCTTCCCGCGACATTTCCCGCCTGATCGAGATCATGGCGGCGCTGCGCACGCCGGTGACCGGCTGCCCCTGGGACCTCGAGCAGAATTTTGCGACCATCGCGCCCTATACGATCGAGGAAGCCTATGAGGTGGTCGACGCCATCAGCCGCGGCGACCTCGACGATCTCTGCGAGGAGCTCGGCGATCTGCTGTTGCAGGTCGTCTTCCACGCCCAGATGGCGTCGGAGCAGAACGCGTTCGCGTTTGGAGATGTCGTCGAGGCCATCACGCGAAAAATGATCCGGCGCCATCCTCACGTTTTCGCCGACAAGGAGGGCAACCTCGCCTCCTCCCACGTCAAGGAAGTCTGGGACCGCATCAAGGCCGAGGAGAAAGCCGAGCGCGCCGCGCGCCGGCCACCCCAGGAAGCGCCGTCCCACAAATCGCTGCTGTCGGGCGTGAAGGCCGGGCACCCCGCGCTGACGCGCGCCATGGAGCTGCAGCGCAAGGCCTCCACCGTCGGCTTCGACTGGAACGATCCGCGCGCGGTGCTGGCAAAAATCCGCGAGGAAGCCGACGAGATTGAGGCCGCCCTCGACCGCAACGACAGCGAGGGCCTGGCGGAAGAGACCGGCGACCTGATGTTCGCGCTGGTCAACCTCGCCCGCCATGTCGATGCCGACCCGGAAGCCGCGCTCCGCGCGACCAACGCGAAGTTCGAGCGGCGGTTTGCGTTTATCGAACGCGCGCTGGAAGCACAGGGGCGCACGCTGGAGCAGGCGTCGCTCGCCGAGATGGACGCGCTGTGGAACGCGGCGAAGGGAGACGAGCAAAGGGCTCCATCGACGGAGAGAAGCAACCAAGCGCGCTCCTAGCTCAAGCGTCGTCCTGGCGAAAGCCAGGACCCATTACCCCGAATGCACATTGTTGAACCACGCTGGAGCTACCAGCGTGCCAATTCCAGCCGCTTGTGGTTATGGGTCCCGGATCTGCGCTTACGCTTGTCCGGGACGACAGCGTTGATTGAGGCAGTAGTTAGCTCAACTCACTGGCGGGCGACGGCGTCTACGCGGACAGTCGCGGCACTGCGTCAAACCGGTTCACCACGATATCCCGCTTGGTCTCGTCCACCCGAACCGTCATATCGAAGCGGCCGTCGTGCAGCTCTTTCGCCAGCACCTCGGAATTCCGATGCAGCCAGCTGATGCCGGCGCCGTCGGAGGCATCGATGGAGAGGTCGAGCGTGATGCGTTTGGCAGCCAGGCGCTCCTCGATCGCGGCGAGCAGTGCGTCGACCCCCTCGCCCGACACGGCGGACACCAGCATTGCCGGATGATCTTCGGGGCGGCGCGCGGCGATGTTCAAAAGTTCTTCGCGCTGTTCGGGACCATAACGGTCGATCTTGTTCCAGACCTCGATGATGCGGCCTGAGTCATCGGGATTGATGCCGAGCTGGCGCAGCACGGCGTCGACGTCGCTCTGCTGCGCCTCGGCGTCGTCGTGCGAGATATCGCGCACATGCAGGATGACGTCGGCTTCCAGCACCTCCTCCAGCGTGGCGCGGAAGGCGGCGACGAGCTGCGTCGGTAGATTGGAGATGAAACCGACGGTGTCCGACAGCATCGCCTTGCCGCCGTGCGGCAGGGTGAGCGCGCGCAGGGTCGGATCCAGCGTGGCGAACAGCATGTCGGCGGCCTGCACGTCGGCGCGGGTCAGGCGGTTGAACAGCGTCGACTTGCCGGCGTTGGTGTAGCCGACCAGCGCAACGACGCGGTACGGCACGCGCTGGCGGCCTGCGCGATGCAGGCGGCGCGTCGCCTGCACCTTCTTCAGTTCGCCCTCGAGCTTGGAGATGCGCTCCTGGATCAGGCGGCGGTCGGCTTCGATCTGCGTCTCGCCGGGACCGCCCATGAATCCAAAGCCGCCGCGCTGGCGTTCGAGATGGGTCCATGAGCGCACCAGGCGCGAACGTTGGTAGTTGAGATGCGCGAGCTCGACCTGGAGCGAGCCTTCCTTGGTCTTGGCGCGACGTCCGAAGATTTCCAAAATGAGGCCGGTGCGGTCGAGCACCTTTGCCTGCAACTCCTTCTCGAGATTGCGCTGCTGGATCGGCGCAAGCGCGCAATCCATCACCACGAGCTCGACATCGAGGCTCTTGGCGAGCCCGGCGATTTCCTCGACCTTGCCCTTGCCGATATAGGTCGCGGGGCGGATCTGGTTGATCGGCGCGATGATGGCGTCGGCGACGACGAGATCGATCGCGCGCGCGAGGCCGGCAGCTTCGTCGAGCCGGGCCTCCGCGTCGCGCAGGACATGAGCTTCCGATTGCGCGTCGGCACTGCCTGCGCGCACCCGCAAATAGGGACCGATGACAAGCACCCGCCCCGTCTGCTTACCCCCTGCCGACCGCGGACGGTCGGCATCCCCGTCGAAATTCCGGGGTTCCAATCAGATCACTCTCAAGCCGGCTGGTCCTCGCCGCCTTCGAACAGCTGGATCGGAGCGCCCGGCATGATGGTCGAAATCGCATGCTTGTAGACGAGCTGCGAGTGACCGTCGCGCCGAAGCAGCAAACAGAAATTGTCGAACCAGGTCACGATGCCCTGGAGCTTCACTCCGTTGACCAGAAAGATCGTCAGTGGCGTTTTGGTTTTGCGAACGTGATTAAGGAAGGTGTCCTGCAGGTTTTGTGCGCGGTCTGCCGCCATTGTTTTTTTCTCGCTTTGAGTTTCTTTTTATTGCGCCGGTTTCGGCCCTCTTTTGAAATTCGGGGTCCTCGTCCGGTTGCCGTCCCTCATGAGATCCCCCTCGGAGGGACAGCGGTTCAATTAGAGGACAGGTAGGCTTATTAGGCAAGCCGCTTCACGCGGCAGGCCACGCCGTACTGCCCCGAAAAACTACGGAAATCGATGATTTTCCTCGCCTATTCCAACGACGTCGCAGCGTTAGCCGACGCCGAGCGCCTTCAACTTCCGGTGCAGTGCCGAGCGTTCCATGCCAACAAACTCGGCCGTGCGAGAAATATTTCCTGAAAAACGGCTGATCTGTGCAATCAAATAGTCGCGCTCGAACACTTCGCGCGCTTCGCGCAGCGGCAGGCCCATGATGTGCTCGCCATTGTTGCTGGTCGGCATCGCCGGCACCATGGAGCCGACGTCCTGCGGCAGCATGTCGGCAGTGATGATGACCTCCGGCCCGCCCGCGGCCAGAATCATGACTCTCTCAACGTTATTGCGGAGCTGGCGCACATTGCCCGGCCAGACATGGGATTGCAGCACCGCCATCGCGTCCTGACCGATCTGCCGCTTGGGCAGGCCGCTGCCCGCCGAGATCTGCTCCATGAAATAGTCGATCAATTCCGGAATGTCCTCGCGCCGCTCCGACAGCGCGGGCACGCGGATCGGCACCACCGAGAGACGGTGATAGAGGTCCTCGCGGAAATGGCCGGCCGCGATCTCCTCTTCCAGATTGCGCGCGGTGGATGAGATGATGCGGACGTCGACCTGCACCTTGCCGTTGCCGCCGACGCGCTGGAACGACTGCTCGACCAGCACGCGCAAGATCTTGTTCTGGGTCTCGCGCGGCATGTCCGCGATTTCGTCGATGAACAGCGTGCCGCCATGGGCCTCTTCGAGCGCGCCGGGCTTGCGCGCGTGCTCGCCGTTGGACTGCTCGATGCCGAACAGCTCGTGCTCCATCCGCTCGGGCGTGATCGCAGCGGCGTTGATGACGACGAAGGGACCGTCGGCGCGGCCCGAGGCCGTGTGCAACGTGCGGGCGGTCAGTTCCTTGCCGGCGCCTGCGGGGCCAACGATCAGGATGCGGCTGTTGGCCTTGGCCGCACGCTCGATGGTCTGGCGCAGCTGGTTCATGCTGGGCGAGCGGCCGACCAGCGAGCTTGCGCTCGGCGCGAGCTGCTTCAGCTCCTTGACCTCGCGTTTGAGCCGCGAGTTCTCCAGTGCACGGTTCGCGACCAGGATCAGCCGGTCGGTCTTGAACGGCTTCTCGATGAAGTCGTAGGCGCCACGCTTGATCGCGGCGACCGCGGTCTCGATGTTGCCGTGGCCGGAGATCATCACGACCGGCAGATCGGGATTGTCCTTCTTGACCTGCTCCAGCAGTTGCAAGCCGTCGAGCTTGGAGCCCTGCAGCCAAATGTCGAGGAACACCAGATGCGGCCTGCGGTTGGCGATCTCGGCAAGCGCCGTATCGCTGTCGCGCGCGGTCCGGGTCACGAAGCCCTCGTCTTCGAGGATGCCCGCAACGAGATCCCGAATATCGGCCTCATCATCGACAATCAGAATTTCACTTGCCATGGGTCGCGCCTGTTTTCTCAGCTGCCTGTTGAGGCTTTGATCTTCGTTGAATCATTGGTCTTTTCAGCCGCCTCTTTGGTTTCGGCGGCCGCCTCTTTTGTTTCCGGATCCTTGACGGATTGCGTGGCCGTTTCGCCGATGTCCGGCTTGGTCGTCGCCGCGGCCGACGGTTCGGCCCCCTCGGTTTTCGCGGGGGCGCCGGAGATCGCAAAACGCATCCGCATCCAGGCGCCACGCTGGCCCTCGCGGAAGTCCGAGGCATCCTTCAGTTCGATGCGCCCGCCATGGTCTTCCAGCACGCGCCCGACGATCGCGAGCCCAAGGCCGGTGCCCTTGGCGCGTGTCGTCACATAAGGCTCGAGCAGGCGCGAGCGCGCCACCTTGGGCAGGCCGATGCCGTTGTCGACGACGTCGATCAGCACGTCCTCGCCCTCGCGCGAGACCACGACGTCGATCCGGCCTTTGCCGAGCTCCTCCAGGGGCACTTGCTCGATCGCCTCGGTGGCGTTCTTGACGATGTTGGTGACCGCCTGCGAGATCAACCGCCGGTCGAACTGGGCGCGCAGCGGGTCTTCCTTGAATTCGGCCTCGATATCGATCTCGGGGTGGGCGACCTTCATCAGGAACACCGCCTGTCGCACTGCGTCGGCGACGTCCTCACCCTCCATCACCGGCTTCGGCATCCGCGCAAAGCGCGAGAACTCGTCGACCATGCGGCGGATATCGTCGACCTGACGCACGATGGTGTCGGTGCACTGTTCGAAGATCTGCTTGTCCTTGCCCTCGGTGATGTCCTTGCCGAATTTGCGGCGAATGCGCTCGGCGGAGAGCTGGATCGGGGTCAGCGGGTTCTTGATCTCATGCGCGATGCGGCGCGCGACATCGCCCCAGGCGGAGGTGCGCTGCGCCGAGACCAGCTCGGTGATGTCGTCGAGGGTGATGATGTAGCTGTCGTGCGGTTGGCTGGTCTTCTCGGCGCTGACGCGGACCGACAGATTGCGTTCCTGCCCGTCCCGCGTGATCGTGATCTGCCCCTGCACCAGGCGCTGGGTCCCTTCCCGCGCCGTCTTCATCATCTCTTCGAGCTCGGGCAGCACTTCGGAGAGCGGATGGCCGAGCGTCTCGGCTTCGGAATGCCCGATCAGCTTTTCGGCGGAACGGTTGAGAATGCCGACGCTGCCTGAATTATCCACGCCGATAATGCCGGCGCTCGCGGATGACAGCACCGCCTCGATGAAGCGGCGGCGGCTGTCGATGAGGTCGCTGGCGTTGACGAGCTCGTCGCGCTGGCTGCGCAACTCCTCCGTCATCTTGTTGAAGGTCTCGCCGAGCTGGGCGAGGTCGCCTTCCGACTGGTGCACCGGCACTTTCACGTGGAGATCGCCCGTCGAGACCGTCTGGGCCGCGTTCATCAGCCGTCGGATCGGCGAGACCAGCGAGTTGGCGAAGTTGAGGCCGATCAGCACCGAGGCCATCAGGATGGTCAGCGCGATCACCGCGAACATCAGCGCGAATGCGACCTGGATGCCGAGCCGGCGCGACTCGATCTGGGCGTATTCGGCGACGCTGACCTCGGTCTGCTTGAGCTGGTTGACGACATTCGGGTCGAGCGGCCGCGCGACGTAGAGGAAAGTGTCGCTGAAGGCGCGCAAGCGGACCACCGCGGCGACGAAGCTCGCATCGGGCAGCACCGCGATCTCGGGCTCGGATTCGTTGACGTTGCTGAGGAAGTCCGGCGCCGGCGGCGAATAGGCCAGCCGCATGCCGGTGTCGGCGGATTCGAGAATGTTGGTGTTCTTGTCGATGATCATCGCGCCCGGCAGGTTGCGCGAGGCGGCGCTGGAGGTCAGCAATTCGCGAAAAGAGCGGCGATCCTGGTCGTAGAGCGGCCGCGCGTGGGCGATGTCGTTGGCCATGCCGAGAATATCGCCCCGGATCAGCTGCGCGTGGTCCTGCATGTAGGCGCGCGCGATCGTCAGCGAATTCTGGATCACCTCCTTGGTCGGGCCGGAGAACAGCCGGTCGAGGCCGCGCTCGATGGTGACGTTGGCGACGACGGCGACCAGCACCGCCGGCAGCACTGCCACGATCGAGAACAGGCTCACGATCTGGACATGGAGGCGCGCCGCCGCCCTGCCCCGCCGTCGCGCCAGGATCAGCTGCCAGAGCTCGCGGATGATGATGCCGACCAGCAGCAGGATCGTGCCCGCATTGATCAGATAGAACGAGCGGACAACCGCAGGGGTCGGCTCGATCGACGTGAGGCCGGTCAGGACCAGGAACGTCAGGCAGGCCGACAGCAGGGCCAGGGCCACGGCGAACGGCGCCAGCCAGCGTCGCGCCGACCAACGCCGGGGCTCTTCCGCTGGGGCCGTGTCAAAGGATGCGGCCGAGGTGTCTGCGCTGGTCATTCCGGCAATGGGTGCTGAAAACGGGGTCCGCGGCGGGCGGATACTGATGTATTCGTACCACATTGTTGCCGAATTGCGACAATTCCGCGGCGCCCCCGCCGCGACCGACCCGCGCATCCACAGCGACATGCCGGAGGGCGGGAACGGAATCCGGCCCCGGCGGCTTGACCGGCATGCACAAATTCTTTCTCGCAATGATGGTGTCGGCGGTGCTGCTGCTGATCGTGGCGGCGGATCTGCTGGTCAATGGCCTCGGGGTGCAGGAGCCCAATGCGAACGTCGCCAGCGCGATACAGGTCGCAGGCCGATTTGTCAGATAGGTCTGAGGCCGCGTCCCGCGGCTGAAATCACCGTTTGAATGTTCCGGAGGAACGTTTCGGTCCGATCGGGACTTCTGCTCACCGCGTCAGCCACAACGGCCAGCGCGATCCGGACAGGCTCAGCTCCGCTTTGGTAGGGGGAGCTGAGCCACCGTTCGTTGCGGGAAGGCTAGCCTCCGCTCCGATACACCTGGATATCCAGATCCCGGATCTTCTTCCGCAGCGTGTTGCGATTGAGGCCGAGCAGATCGGCGGCGCGGATCTGGTTGCCGCGGGTGGCGGCAAGGGCGGCCGTCAGCAGCGGCACCTCGATCTCCTTCAGGATGCGGTGATAGAGGCCCGGCGGCGGCACGCCGTTCGGGAAGCCCTGGAAGTGCGAGGAGAGATACGCTTCCACGGCTCCGCCGAGATTGTCCACGCCATGCTGGACTGCGGCACCCGGGCTGACCGTGGGTGGCGCCAGCTCGCCGTCGATGACGGAGCCCGTGATCACGTCCTGCGGATAGAGCGCTGCGAGGCGGCGGGCGAGGTTCTCGAGTTCGCGCACGTTGCCCGGCCAGCGGTGCTGCTTCATCCGCTCCAGCGCCAGCGTGTCGAGCTTTTTCGGCGGCAGTCCGTCCTTCTCGGCCAGCGCGAAGAAATGACGGATGAGATCCGGCAGATCCTCGATGCGCTCGCGCAAGGGCGGCAGCCGCAGCGGCACGACGTTGAGCCGGAAGAACAGGTCCTCGCGGAACAGGCCCTGCTGGATCAGGACGCGCAGATCCTTGTTGGAAGCCGCGACGATGCGCACGTCGGTCTTGATCGGGGTGCGGCCGCCGACCGTGGTGTATTCGCCCTGCTGAAGCACGCGCAGCAGGCGGGTCTGCGCCTCCATCGGCATGTCGCCGATCTCGTCCAGGAACAGCGTGCCGCCCTCGGCCTGCTCGAACCGGCCGGAGGCGCGGGTGTTGGCGCCGGTGAAGGCGCCGCGCTCGTGGCCGAACAGCTCCGATTCGATCAGGTCACGCGGGATCGCCGCCATGTTGACTGCGACGAACGGGCCGTTGCGGCGCTTGCCGTAATCGTGCAACGCGCGCGCCACCAGCTCCTTGCCGGTACCGGACTCGCCCGTGATCATCACGGTGAGGTCGGTCTGCATCAGGCGCGCCAGCACGCGATAGATTTCCTGCATCGCCGGCGAGCGGCCGACCAGAGGGATCGCCTCCATCTCGGCGTCGTCGTTCGGCGTCGCGACCCGCTCCTTGGGCTCGGCCAGCGCGCGGCCGACGATGGCGATCAGCTCCTTCAGGTCGAAGGGCTTCGGCAGATATTCATAGGCGCCGCGCTCGGAGGCCCGGATCGCCGTCATGAAGGTGTTTTGCGCGCTCATGACGATGACCGGCAAATTCGGCCGCATCTTCTTGATCCGCGGCAACAGGTCGAACGCGTTCTCGTCGGGCATCACCACGTCGGTGATGACGAGATCGCCCTCCCCCTGGCTGACCCATCGCCACAGCGTCGCGGCATTGCCGGTCAGCCGCACTTCGTAGCCGGCGCGCGATAGTGCCTGATTGAGAACGGTGCGGATGGCGGTGTCGTCATCAGCAACGAGAATGCTACCTGCGGGCATCGTTAATCCTCATTTTGCCCCCTGTGACGCAGACGACGACTTCCCGGCAGAGCCGTCGCGACTGCTTTGATCGGCATGTTTCACCGATGTGGAATACATCGGCATCAGCACGCGGAAGGTGGTCTTCCGCGGCTGAGATTCGCATTCGATGATGCCACCGTGATCCCCGATGATCTTTGCGACCAAAGCGAGGCCCAGACCCGAGCCGGTCTGCTTGGTGGTGACGAAGGGATCGAACAGGTTTGGCAGAAGATCGTCCGGCACGCCTGGTCCGTTGTCCTTCACGCAGAATTCGAGCGGCAGGGATACACGGGATTTTTGACCGGGGACTGACAGGCGCACGCCTGGGCGAAACGCGGTGGTGAGCTGGATTTCGCCGTCGGGAACGTCGATCAGCGCTTCGGCGGCATTCTTCACCAGGTTGAGGAACACCTGGATGAGCTGGTCCTGGTTCGCCAGCACCGGCGGCAGCGAGGGATCGTAATCCTCGACGAAGCGGATGTTGCGGGCAAAGCCGGACTGCGCCAACCGTTTGACGTGATCGAGCACCGAATGGATGTTGACGGGGCCGCGCACCACGGGGCGCTCGTCGCCGAACACCTCCATGCGGTCGACCAGCGTCACGATGCGGTCGGCCTCGTCGCAGATCAGCCGCGTCAGCATCCGGTCTTCCGAGGAAGCTTGCTGCTCCAGGAGCTGCGCCGCGCCGCGGATGCCGGAGAGCGGGTTCTTGATCTCGTGCGCCAGCATCGCGGCGAGCGCGATCACCGAGCGCGCGGCGCTGCGATGGGTGAGCTGGCGGTCCATCTTGTCGGCGATGGAGCGCTCCTGGAGCATCACCACGATGTGGCCGGGCCGTTCCGTGACGGGGGCAACGTGCAGATCGACCTGGCGGTCTCCGCCCATGCGCGGCGTGCCCAGATCGACCTTGTACTCGTTGACCGGCGCGTTCGACGAACGCACCTGGTCGATCAGCGCCAGCAACGGGCTGCCGAACGGCACCAGCTCTTTCAGCGACTGCCGCTTCAAAAACTGCGTCGAGATATCGAAGAAGGCTTCGGTTGCGATGTTGGCGGCGACGATCTTGCCGTCCGGCCCGATCATGAGCATGGGATTGGGCAGTGCGTCCAGGATGGCATCGCTGTCGGACGGAAACGGCCGACGATGTTCAGCGGCTGAGCTCATGCAGCGGCGCTCCATGCGAAGTCGTCGAAGGCATCTTGCAGTGACCGGTGGACAAGGCGCGGATCCTCCGAGGTGAGGATTTTCTGACGCCAGGATTTCAGCTTCTCGGCCGGCACACGGCTCACATCGGCCGCGACGTCGAGCGCCCAGCCCAGATGTTTTCGCGCGTGCCGCAGACCGATGCGCAGGCCGTAGAGCGCGCAGACGCCCTCATAGAGCGTGCGGACATAATGCAGCTGTGTCTCGAGCGACGGCGCGGCTTCCGCCGCCCCGCCCTTCAGGCGCCGGCCGATCTCACCGGGCAGCCAGGGCTGCCCCTGCGCGCCGCGACCGATCATCACGGCATCGGCGCCGGAGGCCTCTAACGCCGCGAGCGCCTTCTCGTAGGTCGTGATGTCGCCATTGACGACGAGCGGAACAGAGATCGCGTCGCGCACAGCGCGGATCGCATCCCAATCGGCCTCGCCCTTGTAGAACTGGCACCGGGTGCGACCGTGCACGGTGACGAGCTTGATGCCTGATGCCTGCGCACGCCGCGCCAGTTCCGGCGCGTTGCGGGTGCGGTCGTCCCAGCCGAGCCGCATCTTCAGCGTCACCGGCACCTTCACCGCCGCGATCGTCGCTTCGATCAGGCTGACGGCGTGGTCGAGATCGCGCATCAAGGCGGAACCGGACTGGCCGCCGGTAACGTGACGGGCCGGACAGCCCATGTTGATGTCGATGATGTCGGCGCCGTCGGCTTCGGCAATCCGGGCGCCCTCCGCCATCCAATGCGTATCGCAACCGGCGAGCTGGACCACGTGCGGACCGATCCCGGTGGCTTCGCAGCGCAACCGGGACATATGATGGCCATTAGCGAGTTCGTCGCTGGCCGTCATTTCGGACACCACCAGACCGGCCCCCAACTCCGCGGCCAGCCGGCGGACGGGCGAGTCAGTCACCCCCGACATCGGCGCCAGGAAGACCGGGGTGGCGACATCAATATCGCCTATCTTCAATGGCTTAGAGCCTGATACTGCCGAGCCGGTCACAGGGGTCTCGTTGCGTTGGCAGCGCCTCATCGCGCCTGCCATGATCTATCTTGCGCACAATTCTTGTGCAGTCAAGCGTCATGCCTACACTTTAGACAGTTCTGCCAATCTTTCAAGTGCAGTGCAGCAAAATGCTGTTTCCCACAATCCGGGGAAACCCCCTTTTTTTGCGGGCCTGCCGTGCTAGAGGCATGCGGCAATCACCCCACTCCCCGACTCTCTTCATCATCAAATGAGTATTTGAGTCCTATGGCGAAATCACAGCGCACCGCAGTCGTCCTCGTCGCGGCCGGACGCGGCCTGCGCGCAGGCGCCGGTGGCCCCAAGCAATATCGCGAGATCGGCGGGGTGCCCGTGATCTATCGCGCCATGGAGGCCTTCAGCCGTCATGCGGACGTGTTCGCAGTTCAGCCGGTCGTGAACCCCGACGACGGCGCCATGTTCACGGCAGCGGTCGCGGGGCTCAGCCACGAGGCGCCGGTCAATGGCGGCGCGACCCGGCAGGCCTCGGTGCTCGCCGGTCTCGAAGCGCTCGCCAGGCACAAGCCCGAAATCGTGCTGATCCACGACGCCGCGCGCCCCTTTGTTTCGGAAGGCGTGATCACCCGCGCGATCGATGCGGCCAGCCGCACCGGCGCCGCGATCCCCGCCGTTCCCGTCACCGACACCATCAAGGTCACCGGCGAGAACGGCAATGTCGAGGACACCCCGGACCGGTCGCGGTTGCGAATCGCACAGACGCCGCAATCCTTTCGCTTCGACGTCATCCTCGAAGCGCATCGTCGCGCGGCCAAGGACGGGCGCAGCGATTTCACAGACGATGCCGCGATTGCCGAATGGGCGGGATTGACGGTTGCAACCTTTGAAGGCGATGTTGCCAATATGAAGCTCACCACTCCCGAGGATTTCGTGCGCGAGGAAGCGCGGCTGGCCAGCCTGCTCGGCGACATCAGGACCGGCACGGGCTATGACGTGCACGCCTTCGGCGAGGGCGACCATCTGATGATCTGCGGCGTGCGCGTGCCGCACACCAAGGGCTTCCTGGCCCATTCCGACGGCGATGTCGGCCTGCATGCGCTGGTCGACGCCATCCTCGGCGCGCTTGCCGACGGCGACATCGGATCGCACTTTCCGCCCAGCGACGCGAAGTGGAAGGGCGCTTCCTCCGACCAGTTCTTGAAATACGCAATCGAGCGCGTCACCCAGCGCGGCGGCCGCATCGCCAATCTCGAGGTCACCATGATCTGCGAGCGACCGAAGATCGGTCCCTTGCGCGACACCATGCGCGCGCGCATCGCCGAGATATCAGGCGTCGACATTTCCCGCGTCGCAGTCAAGGCGACCACCAGCGAGCGGCTCGGCTTCACCGGCCGCGAGGAAGGCATCGCGGCCACCGCGAGCGCCACCATCCGCCTGCCCTGGAGTGTCTAGGCCATGGCCGGCAGCGACGCACGCGCCCTCTCCCGCTCGCTGCTCGATCTGTGCCGGATGCGCAAGCTGACGATCGCGACCGCGGAGTCCTGCACCGGCGGCCTCGTCGCGGGCGCGCTGACCGACATCCCCGGTTCGTCCGACGTCATCGATCGCGGCTTCGTCACCTATTCCAATGACGCCAAGCGCGCGATGCTCGGGGTCGAGGCGAGCACGCTCACCAATTTCGGCGCCGTCAGCAAGGAGACCGCAACAGCTATGGCGGTCGGCGCGCTGGAGCGCGCCGGCGTCGATCTTGCGGTCGCCATCACCGGCATTGCCGGCCCCGGCGGCGCCACGCCGGGCAAGCCGGTGGGCCTCGTCCACTTCGCCGCCGCCGCGCGCGACGGGCGCATCGTTCACCGCGAGCATCGTTTTGGCGCCATCGGCCGTACCGCCGTGCGCCAGCGCTCGGTGGTCGAGGCGCTGCGCATGCTGATGGATCTCGCCCGCGGCCCAGTCCAGGCCAAGCCACGCCGTGAAGCCGCGGTCACCCGCCTGCGCCCCCGCGTGACACGCTCGCCGCGCCGGCACGCAGTGAAGCGCAGGACTCCGCGCTCGCCGCGAGGCTGACTCCCGCAGCCTGGATGGAGCGAAGCGCAATCCGGGATTCGTTCCGCGGATACAAGGCCCCGGATTACGCTTCGCTCCATCCGGGCTACAATCCCTTGCGTTGCCCGTCGGGCAAAACATCCAAACGGCAGGTCAATCTGACCTCGCGAAAATATTCCGCTTTACCGAAATTCGGCTTTAGCGTATTCATCCCGCCACCTCATCCCGGTCAGAGGGGCGTATCGCGATCGTCACGAACGTGGGATGGGCTGCGGTGGACGCTGGTCACATCGGCGCGAAGGGTGTCGCAGGGCGGGAAACCGTGAGCGAAGACGTCGCGCACACGACCGATGCTGACAGCGTACGGCAAAACCGTGTCGTCCTGACGCCCGGGGTCTGTGCGTCAAGTCTTGTGGTGATGTGGGCTGCCCGACCGGGCAGGCGCATCAGCCATCCGCAAGGCGACGGGGGCAATAGTGCATCGCTCCCCGGGGAGAACTCGGCATAAGCCGTCAAACCACTGCGCAGGGAAGGCCGTGTGTTGGGCTTCACCTGTATGCCGCTGTGCAGCCTCTTGTAGCGCAACCTTCGCACAGTGGACCGTGGGTGCCAGCCGGCACCCGGTCTTCCCTGCGCCCTCTGACGAAAGAGGGTGTACGAGACAAAGCAAAGCTCGGGCGTGCCAAGCCGCGAGACTGCAAACCTGTGTTTGCTTGTCAAAATGCACGCAATTTTGTCGAAACCGATCGGGATCGCAAATGTGCAACCGCGAGCAAACGTCATTGGCCCCTTTGCGTCTTGCGCCCGACTATATTGCCGCAATAATGCCGCTCTACGTTGTGACCGGGAATCAACCCGGCCCAGCCCTGGAGGGCGACGAGAGTGTTCGCTCGCTACACTGTTCCGGCAGTCGCCATTGCCGCCTTGGCCACTATGGCCGTCTTGGCCGCAACCGACGGTGCGACCGCGCAAACCGCCAACCAGCCACCGGATACGATGGCGGCGCGGGTGGAGGCCTGCACGCCCTGTCACGGCAACAAGGGCGAAGGCACCAGCGACGTCTATTTTCCGCGCCTCGCAGGCAAGCCGGCCGGTTATCTCTACAACCAGCTGCTCGCTTTCCGCAGCGGCCGGCGCAAATACCCGCCGATGAACTATCTGCTGGAGTTTCTGCCCGATCCCTATCTGGAGGCGATGGCGGAATATTTTGCCAGCGAGCACCCGCCGCTGCCGCAGCCGGCGCCGAGCGAAGTGAGCAAGGACGTCCTCGCGCACGGTGAGCTGCTCGCCACCAGCGGCGATGCCGGCCGCAACATTCCGGCATGCGTCAGCTGCCATGGCCCTGCATTGACGGGCATGCAGCCGGGCATCCCGGGCCTGCTGGGCCTGCGCGCCAATTATATCAGCGCCCAGCTCGGCGGCTGGCGTTATGGCACCCGCACCGCGAAATCGCCTGATTGCATGCAGCTCGTCGCCGGTCACCTGACCGAGGCGGACGTCACTGCCGTCGCAGCCTGGCTTGCGACGCGGCCCGCTCCCGCCAACCCAGCCCCCGTGCCGAAAGGCACCTACGCGCTGCCATTCGGCTGCGGTAGCCAGCCCAACTGACGAGGCGGATGATGGGCTTCAAATTTTCGATCAAGCTCCTGTCCATCGAGTTGCTCGCACTCGCGGCGTTCACCACGGCAGCAGCCGCGCAGGACAAAGACAAGACCGGCGACATCATCGCGCGCGGCGAATATCTGGCCCGTGCCGGCGACTGCACCGCCTGCCACACCGCAGCGGAAGGCCGCTTGTTTGCCGGCGGCCGTGCCATGCCGACCCCATTCGGCACGCTGTACACCTCCAACATCACGCCCGATCCGGAGACCGGCATCGGCAAGTGGAGCGCCGACGACTTCTACAAGACCATGCACAGCGGCCGCTTTCCCGATGGCGGGCTGATTTACCCGGCGATGCCGTTTGCGTCCTACACCAAGGTCACGCGCGCCGACAGCGACGCGATCTTCGCCTATCTGCGCTCGATTGCGCCGGTGAACCAGAAGAACAAGCCGCACGAATTGCGTTTCCCATACGACAACCGCCAGCTCATCCTAGGCTGGCGCACGCTGTTCTTCAGCGAGGGCGAGTTCAAGCCCGATCTGAAGAAATCAGCGGAGTGGAATCGCGGCGCCTATCTGGTCGAGGGCCTCGGCCATTGCGGCATGTGCCATTCGCCTATCAACGCGCTCGGCGGCACCTCGCAATCCGACGCGTTCAAGGGCGGCCTGATCCCGATGCAGAACTGGTACGCGCCCTCGCTGACGTCAAACCGTGAGGCCGGGCTCGGCGACTGGAGCATCAAGGACATCACGGATTTGCTCCAGACCGGCGTCTCCATGCGCGGCGTGGTCTACGGCCCAATGGCCGAGGTCGTGCACAACAGCCTGCAATATCTCAACGACGAGGACACCAGGGCGATGGCGGTCTACCTCAAGGGGATCGCGGAGCCCTCGCCTCCGCCGGCCGCGAGCTCGGCGCTGCCGACCAGCGAGAGCAGCCTTCTGATCAGCCTCGGCAAGACCGTCTACGACAAGAACTGCGCGAGCTGTCATGGCACCCAGGGCGAGGGCAAGCCGCCGCACTGGCCGCCGCTTGCCAACAACCAGTCGATCGAGATGCAGTCGGCGGTCAACCCGATCCGCATGGTGCTCAATGGCGGCTATCCGCCCGGCACTAAGGGCAATCCGATGCCCTATGGCATGCCGCCCTTCGCCGGCCTCCTCTCCGACAACGAGGTCGCCGCCGTCGTCTCCTACATCCGCACCGCCTGGGGCAATCGCGGCACGCCGGTCTCGGCGCGCGAGGCCAACGAGCTGCGCTCGGCACCGCTGAACTGAGGGCCCCATGTTCAACTCCGATCCGCCGACCAGCCCAGCCGCCGCCGACCAGGCCATCGAGGAAGTCGTGGCGCAGGGCCCGTCCGGCGCGATCGTGGTCGCCGGCATCGCCACGGCCTGCGTGGTCGCGATGTGGTTCGCCTTCTATCTGTTCGTGTTCCTGCCGCGCGGCTCGCTGCAATGAGCGTCGAGGGAGCCCACAGCAACGGTAGCGCCAGCGCCGAGGTCGCAGCCCGCGTCGAGCGGCGCTGGGCCACCATCGCCGTGATCATCGTCGTGATGATGGCGCTGCTGGCGGCGCTCGCCGGCATCCATCGCGCGACCATGCCGCAGCCGCGGGTCGAGACGACCGATCCGTCGCGGCTGCATCTGACCGGCGAGTTCGTCGAAAGCAATCTCGGCAGCGTGCTCGAGGCCAATGGCAACGTGACCGTGCGCGCGATCGGCCAGCAATATTCGTTCACGCCGGCCTGCATCGTGGTGCCCGTCGACACGCCGATCACGCTGCGCGCCACCAGCGCCGACGTCGTCCACGGCATCCTGATCCAGGGCACCAATGTCAACACCATGCTGGTGCCGGGCTACATCTCCGAGCAGCTCATGCGCTTTACGAAGAGCGGCGACTATCTGATGCCCTGCCAGGAGTTTTGCTCGTTCGGCCACGAGGGCATGTGGGGCAAGGTCAAGGTGATCGACAAGACCGAATTCGCGGATCGCGCGAAGGGTGGCGGGAGGCTGAGCTGTGTTGGTCAATAGAAAGCTCATCCTCGCCCATTTCTGGCTGGCCTTCGCCGTGTTCGGCATCGCGCTCACGCTCGGCGCCTGGCAGATGTTCATTCGCAGCCCGATCGGCACCTGGCTGTCCAATCCCGAGCTCTATTACCGTTCGCTGACCGCCCACGGCACGGTGATGGGCTATGTCTTCCCGACCCTGGTCGCGATGGGCTTTGGCTACGCCATCAGCGAGTCCGCGCTGGAGCAGCGGCTGGTCGGTGTGCGCTGGGCCTGGGCCGGGTTCTGGTTGATCGTCATCGGCAGCATCATGGCGGTGATCCCGATCGCGCTGGGCCGCGCCTCGGTGCTCTACACGTTCTACCCGCCGCTGATCGGCAACGTCTTCTACTATCTCGGCGTCGTGCTGGTCGTGGTCGGCTCCTGGATCTGGGTCGCGTTGATGTCGCTCAATCTGCGCATGTGGCGGAAGGCCCATCCCGGTGCGCCGGTGCCGCTGGCGATGTTCGCCAATGTCGCGGGTTCGTATCTGTGGGCCTGGACTGCGGTCGGCGCCGCGCTCGAGCTGCTGCTGCAGATCATTCCGGTCGCGGCGGGGCTGAAGGCCACCATCGACGCCGGCCTTGCGCGCGTGTTCTTCTCCTGGACGCTGCACGCCATCGTCTATTTCTGGCTGATGCCGACCTACATCGCCTATTACACCATCGTGCCGCGCGCGATCGGCGGCCGCGTCTATTCCGACAGCATGGCGCGGATTTCCTTCATCCTGTTCCTGGTGGTGGCGATGCCGATCGGCATGCACCACACCTTCGCGGATCCGCAGGTCGGCGCCGGCTTCAAGTTCATCCATTCGGCTTTCACGGCGCTGGTCGCGCTGCCCACGCTGCTGACCGTGTTCACGATCTGCGCCTCCGTCGAGATCGCGGCGCGCCTGCGCGGCGGCCGCGGCATGTTCGGCTGGATTAGGGCCCTGCCCTGGGACAATCCGATGATGCTGGCGCTGGCGTTCTCGTTCGTCATGCTTGGCTTCGGCGGCGCCGGCGGTCTCATCAACATGAGCTATCAGCTCGATGCGTCGATCCACAACACGCAGTGGATCACCGGCCATTTCCACCTGATCTTCGGCGGCGCCATCGTGATCATGTATTTTGCGATCGCCTACGATCTGTGGCCGCACCTGAGCGGTCGCGAGCTGATCGATGTCCGCCTGATCCGCACCCAGCTCTGGCTGTGGTTCATCGGCATGATCGTCACGACCTTTCCCTGGCACTGGGTCGGCATTCTCGGCATGCCGCGCCGCATGGCCTATTTCGACTTCGGCGATCCCGCGATCGCGCCGCAGGCCCTCTCGGTTACCCTCTCGGCCATCGGCGGCTTCATCCTGCTGGCGTCGGGAATCATATTTATCGTTATCCTGGCTCGCGGCATGCGCGCGCCGCGGGTCGACGCCGGCCCTTATCGCTTCGCGCTGGCCGTGCACCAGCCCACAACGGTCCCGGTCGCGCTCAACACCCACGCGCTGTGGGTGGCGCTGATGATCGCGCTCACCCTCACCAATTACGGCTATCCGATCCTGAATCTGGCGCTGACCGAGGGCACCTCTGTGCCGGCCATTTATGTGGGAGCGCAGTGATGAGCACGCGCGACCTCTTCACCCTCACCAATCGTCATTTCAAGGCGAGTGTGGTCATCACCGCCGCGATCCTGATCGTCACGGCGATTGCAGGCTTCGTCGTGCTGCCCTTCGCGCAGCCCTGGGTCCAATTCGCCAACGTCTGGGACGCGATCTGCAGCGCTGCCGGTGTGCCGCAACGCGCGGCGAGCGTCACCGCGCCGGAGCAGACCAGGCGCCTGTCGGGAGTCGTGCTGACGTCGAACACGCTGGCGCGCCCGAGCCAGGAGGCGATCGGACGCGGCGCCACGCTGGCGCAGCGCTGCGCGATCTGTCACGGCCCGACCGGTGTCAGCCGCGCGGATTCGCCCAATCTCGCCGGCCAGTACGCGGCCGTGATCTACAAGGAGCTGCATGATTTCCGCACCGGCGCGCGCACCAATGCCGTGATGTCACCGTTCGCCGTCAATCTGACCGAGCAGGAGATCGCAGATCTCTCGAACTATTACGCTTACCTGCCGCGGCTGCCGGCCTATCACCCGACGCCGCAATTGCCCAAGCCAAACATCGTAATCTACGGCGCACCAATGCGCGGCATCGCGCCCTGCGGCGCCTGCCACGGCAGCCTCGACAACAAGACCGGCAGTCCGTGGCTCGAAGGCCAGTCCGAGGCCTACATGAAGGCGCAGCTGCAGGCCTTCGCCTCAGGCGAGCGCCGCAACGACATCAGCCAGCAGATGCGCAACATCGCGCGTGCGATGACGCGAGAGGAAATCGAGCAGGCCGCGGCGTACTATGCCTCGCAGCCGCCGGATATCGTGAAGGCGGTGGATTGAAATCTTGGCACGCCTGCCTCCCGCATCGTCATTGCGAGCGCAGCGAAGCAATCCAGAGTCTCTCCGCGGAGGGATTCTGGATTGCTTCGTCGCAAGGGCTCATCGCAATGACGGAGGAGAGAGCGTGCCCGTCCACTACGACGAGGCCAGCTTCCGCCGTCCGTAGATCGCATCCGCCCGCTTCTCGAACGCGATGGAAAATCGCGCGAACGCGGCGTCGAACATCGAGCCCATCAGGAGCGCCAGCATGCGGCTCTTGAACTCGTAGGCGAGGAAGAAACCGACATCGCAAACGCTCTCGCCTTTGGGCTCGAACGTCCAGCGGTTTTCCAGATTGCTGAAGGGACCCTGCAGATATTCGACCAGGATCTTCAAATTGGCGCGGTCGAGCGTCACGCGGCTGGTGAAGGATTCCCTGACCAGCTTGAACGACACCGTCATGTCCGCGACCAGCACCTCGGTGCCGTCGGGTTTCGCCATGCGCTGCCGGACCTTCAGCGCGCTGCACAGCGGCACGAATTCCGGGTAGCGCTCGACGTCGGCGACCAGATCAAACATCTCGGACGCGCTGTGATCGACACGGCGCTTGCTCGAAAAATTGGGCATGGCGATTCAGCGGGCGTGTGCGGCCCGCGCGGCCTTCAGTTTCGCAAAATCCTCGCCGGCATGATGCGACGAACGGGTGAGCGGGCTTGCCGACACCATCAAGAAGCCCTTGGTGTAGGCGACCTTCTCGTAGGACGAAAACTCATCCGGCGGCACGTAGCGCATCACGGCGTGATGCTTGCGGGTCGGCTGGAGATATTGCCCGATGGTCAGGAAATCGACATCGGCCGAACGCAGATCGTCCATCACCTGCTGCACCTCGTGGCGCTCCTCGCCGAGGCCGACCATGATGCCGGACTTGGTGAAGATGGTGGGATCGAGCTCCTTGACCCGCTGCAGCAGCCGGATCGAATGGAAATAGCGCGCGCCCGGCCGCACCGTGAGATAGCACGACGGCACGGTCTCGAGATTGTGGTTGAACACGTCGGGCTTCGCCGCGACGACGACCTCCAGCGCCCCCTCCTTGCGCAGGAAATCGGGCGTCAGGATCTCGATCGTGGTCGAGGGGCACGCAGCGCGGATCGCGCGGATGGTCTGGGCGAAATGCTCGGCGCCGCCGTCGGTGAGGTCGTCGCGGTCAACCGACGTGATGACGACATGGGCAAGCCCAAGCTTGGCCACGGCCTCGCCGACGTTCTGCGGCTCGGCCGCATCGAGCGCGTTCGGCATGCCGGTCTTGACGTTGCAGAAGGCACAGGCGCGGGTGCAGGTGTCGCCCATGATCATGAAGGTCGCGTGCTTCTTGTCCCAGCACTCGCCGATGTTCGGGCAGCCCGCCTCCTCGCACACCGTATGCAGGCCGTTGGCGCGCACGATGTTGCGGGTGTCGGCATAGCCGCGGGTGTTGGGCGCGCGTACGCGGATCCAGTCCGGCTTCGGCGGCGACGCGGAATCGGGCCGATTCACCTTTTCGGGGTGACGTGGGCGCAGCGGGTTCGAGATGGTATCGACAATAACGACCATAGGGTGTCCGGTCTGTTCTGGTCCTACCTAGTCGGTCTGGCCGGGCATCGCAACCCGGCTCGCCCCGCTTCAGGGAACATGGCAGATATGGGCAATATCCTGCTCTGTTCTCTGGCGATTCTCACCTCGAATGGCTCCAGTCTCGAAACCTTCCACACCCCGGCTCGGCAAAGCGCTGAAGCGTGCCTTTTTCGCACGCAGCGTCCACGAGGTCGCGCCCGACCTGATCGGTGCGACCATGCTGGTCGACGGCGTCGGTGGGATCATCGTCGAGGTCGAGGCCTATCATCATACCGAGCCGGCGGCGCACTCCTACAATGGCCCGACGCCGCGGAACCAGGTGATGTTCGGCCCGCCCGGCTTTGCCTATGTGTATCGCTCCTACGGTATCCACTGGTGCGTGAACTTCGTCTGCGAGGAAGAAGGCTCGGCCAGCGCAGTGCTGATCCGCGCGCTGGAGCCGACCCATGGCATCGCCGCGATGCGTCGGCGGCGCCATCTCCAGGATTTGCACGCGTTGTGCTCGGGCCCGGGCAAGCTGACCGAAGCGCTCGGCATCACCATCGCGCACAACGCCTTGCCGCTGGATCGTCCTCCGATCGCGCTGCATGCGCGGACGGAGGACGTCGAGGTGGTCGCCGGCATCCGGATCGGCATCACCAAGGCCGTCGAGCTGCCCTGGCGCTATGGCATCAGGGGCTCGAAGTTTTTGAGCAAGCCGTTCCCGAAATAAGCTTACGACGCTTGTTTGAGCCGCTCCAACGCCTCGAGCAGCTTGGCCTTGCGGGCGAGCGCGGCCTCACGCTTCTCGCGCTCCTCCTCGACGACCTCCTCGGCCGCGTTGGCGACGAATTTCTCGTTGGCCAGCTTGGACTCGGCACGCTTGATGTCGGCGTCGGCCTTCCCGATCTCCTTGTCGAGGCGCGTGCGCTCGGCGGCGACGTCGATCACGCCCTTCAGCGGCAGCGCGGCGACCTCACCTCGCACCAGGAGCTGGACCGCGCCGTCGGGCGCACGGTCGGCGAAGGAGATATCCGACAACCGCGCCATGCGCTTGATGACGTCGCTCCAGCATGGCGCGCGCTCCTTCGTCTCGGCCGAGGCGCCTGCGAGCACCAGCGCCGTCAGCGTCGCCGGCGGGATATTCATCTCGGCGCGCACCGAACGGACCTGCGTGACGAGGTCGATGACCCAGCCGATCTCGGCCTCCGCCGCGGGATCGGTGAAGTCGGCATGGTCGAAGATCGGCAGCACCCAAACCGGCGAGACGAGCGCGTCGGTCGGCCCCGTCGTCGCCGCGAGCATCGCAAGCTGCTCCGGCGTCGGCCCGGCCGGCTTCAGCGGCCACGGTGCCAGCGCGAGCAGACCGTCGCGCTTGGCCGTCACCTCCCAAAGCTCCTCGGTGATAAAGGGCATGAAGGGGTGCAGCAGTTTCAGGATCTCGTCGCGCGCCCATGCCACCATGGCGCGGGTCTCGGCCTTGGCAGGGCTGTCGGGGCCGAGCAGCACGGGTTTTGCGAGCTCGAGATACCAGTCGCAATAGACGTTCCAAACGAAGCGGTAGATGCTGCCGGCGGCGTCATTGAAGCGATAGGCCTCGATCGCCTCGGTCACCTCGCGCGTGGTGTGCGCACTCTCATGCGCGATCCAGCGGTTCAGCGTCTCCTTGACCTTCGCCGGCTCGAAACCCTCGGGCACGGCGCAGTGGTTCATCTCCGCAAAGCGCGACGCATTCCAGAGCTTGGTCGCGAAATTGCGATAGCCCTCGACCCGGCTGGTGGCGAGCTTGATGTCGCGCCCCTGGGCGGCCATTGCGGCCAACGTAAAGCGGAGCGCGTCCGCACCATATTGGTCGATCAGGCTGAGCGGATCGATCACGTTGCCCTTCGACTTCGACATCTTGGCGCCCTTCTCGTCGCGGACGAGGGCGTGGATGTAGATCGTCGAGAACGGCACCTCCTTCATGAAGTGCAGGCCCATCATCATCATGCGGGCGACCCAGAAGAAGATGATGTCGAAGCCGGTCACCAGCGCGTTGGTTGGGTAGTAACGCTGCACTTCCGGTGTGTCTGCGGGCCAGCCGAGAGTCGAGAACGGCCACAGCGCGGACGAGAACCAGGTGTCGAGCACATCCTCGTCGCGCGTGATGAAGCCGTCACGCTTGTTGCGGTCGAGCGCCATCTCGCGGCCCTGCTCGACCGTGATGACTTCCTGCTCGACGTAATAGCCGAGCGCGTGGCTGACGGCCTCCTCCTCGGTCTCGGCGACGAACACCTTGCCATCGGGACCGTACCAGGCCGGGATCTGGTGGCCCCACCAGAGCTGGCGCGAGATGCACCAGGGCTGGATGTTCTCCATCCATTCGAAATAGGTTTTTTCCCAGTTCTTCGGCACGAAGGTGGTTTCGCCCGAACGCACTGCGGCCATCGCAGGCTTCGCCAGCGTCTTGGCGTCGACATACCACTGGTCGGTCAGATAGGGCTCGATCACCGTGCCGGAGCGGTCGCCATGCGGCACCATGTGGGTATGGGGCTCGATCCGCTCGACGAATCCGAACGAGTCCAGCCGCTCGACGATGCGCTTGCGGGCTGCAAAGCGATCGAGCTTGTTGAACTCCTCGGCCAATTGCGAGGCACCTTCCGGCAGGTCGCGTAAATAATCTTCGTTGTCGAGGAGATCGAGGCAACCTTCCTTGTCGATGACGCTGATCCGGGCGAGGCCGTGGCGATTGCCGACCTCGAAGTCGTTGAAGTCGTGCGCCGGCGTCACCTTGACCGCGCCCGAGCCCTTCTCCGGGTCGGAATAATCGTCGGCGACGATCTGGATCTTGCGGCCGACCAGCGGCAGGATCACGTTCTTGCCGACCAGCTTCTGATAGCGCTCGTCATCGGGATGCACGGCGACCCCGGTATCGCCGAGCATGGTCTCCGGACGCGTGGTGGCAACGACGATGAAGCTCGAGGGATCCTCGGGGCTGAAAGTCTTGCCCTCGATCGGATAGCGCAGGTACCAGAGGTGGCCCTTGACCTCGGTCTGCTGCACTTCGAGATCGGAGATCGCGGTGAGCAGCTTGGTGTCCCAGTTCACCAGCCGCTTGTCCTTGTAGATCAGGCCATCGCGGTGCAGCTCGACGAACACCTTGACCACGGCCTTGGACAGGCCCTCGTCCATGGTGAAGCGTTCGCGCGACCAGTCGCAGGAGGCGCCGAGCCGCTTGAGTTGGTTGATGATGGTGTCGCCGCTCTCGGCCTTCCACTGCCAAACCCGCTCCAGAAACTTCTCGCGGCCCATCTCGCGACGGCTGGGCTGCTGGCGCTCCATCAGCTGCCGCTCCACCACCATCTGGGTGGCGATGCCGGCATGGTCGGTGCCGGGCTGCCACAGCACGTCGCGGCCGCGCATGCGCTCGAACCGGCACAGGATGTCCTGGAGCGTGTTGTTGAGGGCGTGGCCCATGTGCAGCGAACCCGTCACGTTCGGCGGCGGAATCACGATGGTAAAGGGCACTGCGTCGCGGCGGTCCGGGCGGCCGGCCTTGAAGGCAAGGCTGTCCTCCCACACGACGGACATGCGGGCTTCGATATCGGCGGGCTGGTAATTTTTCTCGATCATGGCGCTGTTAGAAAGCCGCGCACGGGGTCCAAGTCAACGGACAAGTCACAGGAAAGCCAGGCGGCATCAGGGCCTTCCGGTCGGGTCGGGAGGCCGAATATGACGCTCAAGCAGGGCTTTATGAGGGCTCTGCGGCCCGATCTACCTGCCTCCGCGCGATACCCGCTCGATTTCGGCCTTCACGATGCGTTCGACGAGGCCTGGCAAATTGTCGTCCAGCCAGGATTTCAGCATCGGACGCAGCATCTCCTTGACCAGATCCTCCAGCGTTCGCGCATTGCTGCTGAGCACCGTGTGGGCCAGGGAATTGAAGGCGGATTCGACCGCGGAGACCGTCGATTGCGCCAGGATCGGCTGTTGGGGCGGCAGTGGCGGCGCATCGAAGTCCACGGGCGCATAGGATGCCGGCGTCGGACGCGGGGGCGGCGATTCGGCGAATTCGAGATCGTCGCGCGGCTCGACCTTGCGAAAGCTCGGCGGCGGCGGAGGTGGCGTCGGCTCCATCGCCAGCGCCATATCGTCGGTCAATTCCAGCACGTCGGGCTCAGGTTCGGGCTCCGGCTCGGGAGCGCGGATTTCCGGCGCAGCCGTGGCCGTGTCGAGGCCCGCCAGCAGTGCGTCGATATCGTCCTGATTGTTGGATGCATCCGCCTCGGGTGCGGGGGCTGGCGGCGGCGCCGGCTTTGCGGCCGGAGGCGGTGCGGGCTTTTCGGCGGCCGGTTTGGGCGGCGCGACCTTGGATGGCGGAATATCGTTGATCGCCTGCGGCTTCGGTGGCGCGGCGGGGGCGGCAGCTTTCTCGGGCTTGGCGGCATCCGCCGGCGGCGGCTTGGCCTCATCGTCGGCAATGATGCGCCGGATCGAGGCCAGAATCTCCTCCATCGAGGGTTCTGTGACCTTTGCAGGCTGCGTCATCTCCGACTCCACATCATCAACGCCCTCGCATGCGTTGTTTTACACCAAGCACGACAGGATTGGCCGGTTCCGGATGGACGGCCCGCCATTTTCGTCACGGCAGCCCGACTTGTCCCCAGATGACGGCTCAACGTGCAGCGGTGCGCCCCTGCCCTCGGCATTCATGCTTTACGCACACGGCATCGGATGCAGAGCGAATCGACCTGCATCTTCTTGGCAAGGCTATGTCAGGGATTTTGATGATTGCAAGCAAAGCACCGGTCGGCCTCGGCTATTTACGATGCCGACCGGATGACTACGGGACTCTAGCGTCCGTCTGGCGTGCGTACGCCGGCCCAGCTGTCGCGAACCTGCTGGTAATGAACGCTGGGATCATAGACCGTGGTGTTGAGGCCGAGGACCTGCGGCGCGAGACGGCCGACCGCGTTGAGCACTGAATAGGACGCCACCACGCGGTCATGCTGGGCAGTGACGAGCGCCACGCGCGCGTTGACCAGCGCCTGCTGCGCGTTGAGCACGTCCAGCGTCGTGCGCTGGCCGGCCTTGGCTTCCTCTCGCACGCCGTTCAGCGCGATCTCGGAGGCCGTGACCTGCGCCTGCGCGGACTGCACCTGCGCCTTGCCGGCTTCCAACTGGCCCCAGGCCTGCACGACGTTGGCGCGGGTCTGATCGCGTGTGGTTTCGAGATTCAGGCGCTGCTGCGCCAGGTTCTCTTTCGATTGCCGGATGAGCGCATATTCAGCGCCGCCCTGATAGATCGGCACCGAGGCGGTCGCGATGGCGGAAGCGGTCGTCGTTCGGAAGACCGTCAGGGTCTGCTGGTACGACTGGGTGATGCCAGCCTGAACCGTGAGGGTCGGCAGCAGCGCGCCTTCGTTGATCTTGACCTGGAGATAATTGACATCGATGCCGAACATCGAGGCCGTGACATTGGGGTTCTCCACCAGGCTGAGACCGACGGCGGAGGCGAGCGTCCCGGGCAGGAAACGATCGACCGGCGAGCCCGGCGCAAGGTTCGTCGGCTCGTTGCCGATGATCCGGCGGAAATTCGCGCGCGTCGTCGTGAGATTCGATTCGGCGGTCAGGGCCTGGGTCCTGCCGGCCGCGAGCTGCGCTTCGGATTGCGCCACGTCCGTGCGCGTCACCTCGCCGACATTGAAGCGATCGCGGGTTTGCTTGAGCGTCTGTTCGAGCACGCGCACGTTGCTGCGCTGAACTTCCAGGGTGGCGGAGTCTCGAAGATAGTCCATGTAGCTGGTGGCAGCCTGCAACAGGACCGTCTGCTCGAGCACACGCAACGCCTCGCGAGATCCCGAGACCTGACTCTCCGCCACGCGCGTCCTGTTGGCGGTCTGATTGCCGTTGTAGAGCGTCTGGTTGATGGTCAGGCTGGCGCTATTGGGCTGAAGGGGCGGGTCGCTATGGATCGGCACAGCCTTCTGCGTCTGCTGAATATCCTGATACTGATAGCCGGTGCTGAGGTTGATCCCGACCTTAGGGCGATAGCCCGAGAGAGCCTGTGGCACGTTCTCGTCAGTCGAGCGCACCTGGGCGCGCTGCGCGTTGAGCTGCGGATTGTTCTGATAGGCGCGCACCAGCGCAGCCTCGATCGTATCCGCCAAGGCAGGCGTCGGCGCGGCGAGCGCCAGCAGCAGGACCGAAACCGCTGCTCCGGTGAAGAGCTTCACCCCATGCATCCAAAAATTCCGTTCATTCTAACGCCCGGCTCGTGCCCGCGAGCTGGGTTACCGTCTACGAGTGGAGTCGCTGCCCCGCCGCAACATAGGACGCGGTCAAGCGCGACGGAACTACCTGAGGGGTGTTCTCGGTGGAAACTCTTCACGTGCAGCATCCCGGCCACACTTCTGATTCAGAACGGGATTTTACCGGGCTAAAGCCGCTATCGGGCCGTCAGAAGACGAAAGCGGCGGCCCGTTCCAGCCCGGGAAGGACCGGGGCCGCGGCATCGAACAGCGCCCGATGGCCGAATTCGCCGTGAGTATGGGTCACGATCATGGCTCGCGGCGGCCTGGATTCGGCCGAGACCCCCACCAGGCGCCCACCCTCCTTGAGCTGCCCGAGCAGCCCTGCCGGCGTCACCTCGGTGGCGCCGTTGAGGACGATCACATCATAGGGGCCAGCAGCGGGATCACCCTCGGTGCAGGCCGCGGCCTTGCAGGCCACGTTGGCAAGCCCGAGGGCGGCGATGGCGTCGTTTGCCTTCTTGGCCAAGGCCGAATCGCATTCTGTCGCGATGACCTGACGCGCAAGCTTGGCGGTCAGCGCGGCGAGATAGCCCGTGGCGCAGCCGACGACCAGCACGTTGTCCTCCTCACCGATCTCGGCGGCCTGGAGCAGCTTGCCGGTCAGCTGCGGCTTGATCAGGAACCGCTTGGCGCCGCCCTCGCTGACGTCGAGATCGAGGTCGAGATACGCCAATGCCTGCCGGCTGGCTGGCACGAAGGCCTCGCGCGGAACCGCGAGCATGGCGTCGAGAACACGACGGTCGGTGACGTCACTGGTGCGCACCTGGCCATCGACCATTTTTAGGCGCGCCGTCGAGAAAACGGACATTTGCGGACCCTGCAAGGCGGACGATGCCGCGGACGAAAGTTGGCGGCATCTTTGGAACAGGCCCTGCGAAAACGCAACATGGCTTTGGCCCGCGAACCGGGCCCTTCCGCAACTCGCAACGTCGAGGGTGAGCCGGCCTACTCGATCGTGACCGCGAGGCGGCCGATCAATGCGGCGACTTCATCAAGCCGTGCCGAATCGTGGGTCTCGACCGCGCGCGCCAGACAGGCGAGGCATTCGTCGTCGCTGAGTTCGGGGACGTCCGCCGGCAGAATGGAGGGAGCCAGCGGGGAACGGTCGACCTGGATGTCTCGCATGGGAATCAGCTCCGTAAAGGACCGGCGCCTGGAAGCTCGATTTCAATTGAGTCGTTTTGGCGTCGCCGCGGAGGATGCAGGCTCGCCACGGTACACATCTAGTTGAGGATTTGCCGCAACGAGGTCGCACGCCAGATCAGAGTCTGGACGCAAGCCGTTGACAATAAAGCGGAATTTGGCTCCCCGGGCTGGATTCGAACCAGCGACCATCCGATTAACAGTCGGATGCTCTACCGCTGAGCTACCGAGGAAAAGGGCGAACCCGTCGTTCGCGCGCGGCTGCGTATAACAAAGCCGCTTGCGCTTGCAAAGGACGAATTCGCTATCTGGCACATTGCGGGGAGGAAGGGCACGCGGCCCCTCCTCCGCCCGGCCTCAGGTCAAGTTACTCGGCGACGAACGAAGTGGTCTTGGTGCCGGAATCGTAGCGCAGCCGAAGCGCGGTGAACTTGCAGAGGTTGACGTTCTTCCAGAGCACGGTCTCGTCATAGTTCTGCCAGTCGACGCGGACGTTCCAGACGCATCCTTCGTCGTCATCGTCGAACTCGACATAGGTGCTCGCCTGGTTCTGCAAAACCTTGTCCAGCTCGTTGTCCCATTCGTCCATGCCATCGTCCGGGGCGTTGAAGCCCAGGAATTTGATGGCATAGCCGGTCTCGTTGACGACAGTGACGTTGCGGGCGTCAGCCGCGAACGACGGCGCGGCGGCAATCGATAGACCGACCGCGATCAGTGCAGACAGAAAATACTTCATATGAAATTCCCCCGATCGAAACGGGCTTTCGGTGCCTGACGTCGATCGGCGCAGGCGCCGCGGCAACCAATGGCGTTGCCTCGAAGGATTCGTCGGAGGCGCAATCGAAAGGTTCAAGACACGATCGATCCGCCTCCGCCTCGTTGCACGACGCGAGACGCGCAACGAACGACTTCTTACCGATTCGAATTCTCCGCAGCAATGAACCGACATTCATAGATCGGCGTCTTGTTGTCTCCGGCGCCGGCACAGTGCGGAATGTGATTTTCGTTGCAGGCACAGCTTCACACCCTCGCGACGCATCTCGCCCGAGCTTTGCTTCGTCTCGTACACCCTCCTCGTCAGAGGGCGCAGGGAAGGCCGGGTGCCGGCTGGCACCCACGGTCCACTGTGCGAAGGTTGCGCTACAAGAGGCTGCACAGCGGCATACAGGTGAAGCCCAACACACGGCCTTCCCTGCGCAGTGGTTTGACGGCTTATGCCGAGTTCTCCCCGGGGAGCGATGCACTATTGCCCCCGTCGCCTTGCGGATGGCTGATGCGCCTGCCCGGTCGGGCAGCCCACATCACCACAAGACTTGACGCACAGACCCCGGGCGTCAGGACGACACGGTTTTGCCGTACGCTGTCAGCATCGGTCGTGTGCGCGACGTCTTCGCTCACGGTTTCCCGCCCTGCGACACCCTTCGCGCCGATGTGACCAGCGTCCACCGCAGCCCATCCCACGTTCGTGACGATCGCGATACGCCCCTCTGACCGGGATGAGGTGGCGGGATGAATACGCTAAAGCCGAATTTCTGTAAAGGCGAATATTTTTGCCCGAGCGGATTGACCTGCCGTTTGGATGTTTTGCCCGACGGGGAACGCGAGGGATTGTAGCCCCGATGAGCGAAGCGACATCCGGGATTCGTGCGAGCGGCGATTCCGGATATCGCTTCGCTCATCCAGGCTACGAAAAGCCGAACTCACGGCCTCCGGCACACCAGATCGATCTCGATCAGTGCGTTGTAAGCCAGTCCGGTGACACCGACGCAGGTGCGGGCCGGCAGGCGGTCCGGCGGAAAGAACCCGCGATAAGTCTCGTTCATCTCGGTGTAGTCTTCCTTGAAACGCGTGAGATAGATGCGTGTCATCACGACGTGTTCGAGACCGAGTTCGACGCCCGCCAGGACCACCTTCAAATTCTCCATCACCGCCCTCGTCTGCGCGACGATGCCGTCGGGCAACACGCCCGGTGTTTGCGGCGTGTCCGGCATCTGGCCGGTGACGAAGACAAAACCGTCGGTCTCCACCGCGTGGCTGAAGGGTGCGACCGGCTTCGGTCCGCCGCTGATCATGTGGAATTTCACTGGGGTTCCTTGTACCGGCGCGTCTCTTAAGGGAAGGTTTGAAACAGGCGCTTGCTGATGATCGCGTGCACGCCCCAATTGCCGTCGACCACCTGCGTGACGCCGAAATCGACGGCGGCCGACATCAGCGCGATCGCCTCGTCCTCGCTCAGCCCCTTCACGTTCATCAGGAAGCGTCGCATCTTGCGAAACGCGTCTTTCATGGCGAGATCGAGCGAGGACTTTGCGTAGACCTCGCTCTGGCCCTGAGCGCCGAACTCGGCGAGGTAGTTGGGATGGCTGAATCCGGTCAGGACCCAGTCGGACTCGGTCTCGATCAGGGGATAAGACAGATCGGCGAAGGGTTGACCGGCAAGGTCGGCCTTCTTGTGCAGGATCACCTCGAACGTTCCGGTCATCGAGCATTCGATCGCGGTGCCGCTCAATTCGCCGTCACCTTGCGTGGCATGGGGATCGCCGACCGACAGCAATGCGCCGGGAACGGAGACCGGAAGATAGACGGTCGCCCCCTTCCCCAAGCGCCAATTGTCGAGATTGCCGCCGAAATAGGACGGCGGCACGGAGTCGATGAAATCGACCTCGCGCGGCGCCACCGCGATCACGCCGAAATGCGGGCGCAAGGGAATGCGGACGCCGTCGAGCACGGCGTGGCGGCGCTTCACCGTGCCGGGCAAGACCGGAACGCCGGGATAGTCATAAGTGGCGTGCACCACGCCAAACGGGTCGGTCTGCGGCTCCCAACGGTAGGAATACAGCGCGCGGGCATGCGGCGCGTCGGTGTCGTCGAAGATTTCGTAGATCGTCACGACCTCGCGCGGCTTCGGCCCTGAAAGAAATTCGTCGTAATGATAGCCCCACCAGGCCGCAACCGAGGAGCCGAACACGCGCCCTGAATGTTTCGGATGACGACTTGCGCGCGGCACGATGTCGAGGATCCGCACTTCCAGCACGTCGCCGGGCTGGGCGTCCTTCACCGCCACGGGCCCCGTACAGATGTGGACGCCAAAGCCTTCGCCGGCGCCGCGCCCGAATATGCTGGCATCCATCGGGCCTGCGCCACGGCGATCAACGTTCTTCCTCGCCTTGGTCCAGCCGAATACGCTTTCGGCGGCCGCATCGCCCGCGATCATCAGCTCTGGATCGTCGGAGGCATGCTGCGTCAGCGTTTCGATCGTGATGGTATCGCCCGAATTGATCTCCATCTGCGGCTGTAACGCTCGACTGAAATATCCCCAATGAACACGGTTGGCTTCGATCGGAAGATGATGATGCTTGCGTTCGGCCGTTCTCGGCTCATCGATGTCGGTGCGGGCGAGATTGCCGCGCGCCTCGGCGCTCGCCTGGTGGACGCGAAGCTGCGCCAGCGCATCCTGTGGCCAGCCGCGCTGACCAATTGTCCCGTGCTGCGTCGTCGCCCGCTCCGCTTCCTGCTGACGAAACTCGCGCGGCGGCAGCCCGAAGCGATGGCGGAAGGCGCGGCTGAAATGCGCGGAATCACCAAAACCATAGGCATAGGAGATCTCCGAGATCGAACGATGCGCCTCGGACGGATTGGACAGATCGGCCCAGGCGCGCTGCAGCCGCCGCTCGCGCACGTAGTGAGTAAAGTTGTCGCCGACCGTCTCGAACAGCTTTTGCAGATAACGCTCGGAGATTCCTTCGGCCTGCGCGACGCGCGCCGGCACCAGTTCGGGATCGTCGAGGCGGCGTTCGATGGTCTGGCAGATCCGGTGCAGGAGTGCCGACTGCGTCGCGCTCGATCCGGCGTCCGACGTCGAAGCCGCCAATTGATGGGCGAGCGTCAGCAGAAGATCGACGAGCGACTGCGTGACCGTATTCCATTCGGCATCGCTCAGCGTGTCGAGCGTGCGCGCGGTCGCGTCCAGCAAGCGCGCGAAGACGTCGGCAAAGCCGCTGGGCGGAACGACCCTGGGTCGGCCCAGCCGCGGCCTGCCCGAGAGGCGGCCGTGCAGCGCCTCCGACGTCACCGACAGCACGATGGCGCGCATGTCGCGCTGGAACACGATGCTCCAGTCCCCGCTCCGCGGCAGCAGCACGAGATGGCCCACCGGAACGATGCGATGGCCGCCGGCGCTCTTGAGCACCATGCCGTCTTCGACCGGCATCAGCGCTATCGGCAGGTCTTCGTTGGCCTGCGAACGCGGACCGATGGTCTGGGCGCCGGCCGCCATGCGCGTCAGCGCAACGCCTGCGGCGTGGCGATGTGACGCCGTTGCGTGCCCATCCAGGAAGGAATGGCCTGCCGCCGGCTGCAGGCCGACCGCTGCCAGCACGTCCCGCCAGGCTTCGGGGCGGTCGTCTTGCGCGTAGGACTCGCTGGTGAAGGGACGGAAGCTCATCGGATCGACCCAGATTGCAGTGGATCGAAGCAACCTCTGTGCCAGACGCACGCGGTCATCCGTCGCAGCGACGGGCCGTAAATGACGGTCTTTGGTCACGTCCTCATCCTGGAAACGATCTGTTCTTCAAAGTGTTGGAGCGGGATGTCAACGTCGAGCACGATGTGTAGGCTGGATGGGGCGAAGCGTAATCCGGGGCCTTTTGAGTTCGCTGTGACAAACCCGGATTGCGCTTCGCTCCATCCGGGCTACGGCCCATCAGTCGCACCGGAAGATGTTCTTGCGGATCGTGCCGTGGACGCCCCAATTGGCATCGACCACCTGGGTGACGCCGAAATCGGCGCCGACCGACAGCAGCGAGATCGCCTCGTCCTCGCTCAAACCGTGCACGGTCATCAGGAACCTCCTGAGCTTGCGGAACGCGTCCCGCATCGCACGGTCGAGGCTCGAGTGATTGGCAATCTCGGTTTGTGCGTCGGCGCCGAGCGCGGCTAGGTAGTTCGGATAGGTGAAGCCGTAGAACGACCAGGCCTGATCGGTCTCCAGCATTGGATGGTCGAGACCTTCGAGGCTGGTGCCGGCGAGATCGGCCTTCTTGTGCAGGACGAACTCGAAATCGCCGGTCAGCGAGGTTTCGATCGCGGTGCCGCCAAGCTCGCTGTCGCCTTGCGCGGCGTGGGGATCGCCGACCGAGAAAAAGGCGCCGGGGACCGCGACCGGATAGAACATCCGCGCGCCCTTGCCGATGCGCCAGTCGTCGATGTTGCCGCCGGTATAGCTCGGCGGGATCGAGCTGACGAAATCGGCCTCCGACGGTGCGAGCCCCATGGTGCCGAAATGCAGCCGTGCCGGCACCTTGACGCTGGCGAGGATGTTCTCGCGCTTCTTGATGGTGGCGTGATCGACGCGCACGCCGGGATAATCGATGGTAGGATGCACGATGCCGTCAGGATCGGTCTGCGGCGTCCAGACGTAGTTGTAGACCGCCTTCGCGCAGGGCTCGCCTGACGTGTCGAGCTCGAAGATGGTGACGACCTCGCGCGGCTTCGGCTCCTCGATCAGATCGTGATAGTGAAAGCCCCAGTTGGCGGCGACGTTGGAGCCGAAGCAGCGCCCGGCATGACAGGCGCTGCAGCTCGGCCGCGGCCTGATATCGAGGATGCGCACTTCGAGGATGTCGCCGGGCTCGGCGCCTTCGATCGCCACTGGACCAGTGAGGAGATGCACGCCGATCCCCTCGCCTGCGCCGCGAATGAAGGGGCCCTCGACAGGACCGGAGCCGCGCCGCGCGACTGCCTTGTGCTCGCGCGTCCACTGGAACACGCTCTCGGCGCCGGGATCGCCCTGGATCATGCGCTCGTAATCGTCGTTGGCGTGGTGGGTCAGGGTCTCGATGGTGGCGCGATCGCCCGAGCGCAGCGTCAGGGCCGGCGCGACCTTCTTGGAGAAATAGCCCCAGTGGACGGTCTTCGGCGAAACCGGCAGCGTGACATGCTTCATGAGGTGGCCTCTTCTGGAAACGCGGTCTTGAACGTTGTGGTTGCGGCTCTCATCGCACCGCCTCCGGAGTCTTGTCGGCTTCCATCACGCTGAGGAAACGCGCGGTCAGCGGATTGCGGGGGTTGGAGAGCACCTCGTGCGCAGGCCCCTCCTCGATGATCGTGCCGCCGCTCAGGAACGCGACACGGTCGGCGACCTCGTCGGCGAAGCGGATCTGATGCGTCGAGATGATCATGGTGAGGCCGTCGTCGATGGCGAGCCGCCGGATCACCTCCAGCACCTCGCTGACGAGCTCGGGATCGAGCGCCGAGGTCGGCTCGTCCAGGAGCAGCACGCTGGGGTTCGGTGCCAGCGCCCGCGCGATGGCGACGCGCTGCTGCTGGCCACCGGAGAGATGCCGCGGCAACGCATCGGCGCGATGCAACAGCCCGACCCGTTCGAGCAGCTCGGCGGCGCGGCGATCGGCGTCGATGCGGGTCATGCCGTGCACCCAGCGCAAGGGCCCCGCGATGTTTTCCTTCGCCGAGAGATGGGCGAACAGATTGAATTGCTGGAACACCATGCCGACGCCCACGCTTGCCCGCTCATTGGCGATCGCGCGTGGCGGCAGCAGCTTGCCGTCGTCGTCAAAACCGAGGCGCCGGCCGCCGACGCGCACGGTGCCTCCGTCCCAGCTTTCGAGATGATTGATGCAGCGGAGCAGCGTGCTCTTGCCGGAGCCGCTGGGGCCGAGCAGCGCGACGACCTCGCCGACGCGCACGGTGAGATCGAGGCCGCCGAGCACCTTTTGCGCGCCGTAGCTCTTGCTGAGGTCCCTGGTCTCGACCGCGATGTTGTTGCGCGAAATCGTCGCCGCACGCCGCGTGCGTTCCTCGCGGGTCAACGCCAGCGGCGGCGTGTCGGCAGGCTGCGCCTGCACGGGTTCAGGCTCGTGCGCCGTGGCCTCGGCAAGTTCGAGCTTGGTGGCGAGATCGACGCGGCGCCAGGGCAGATAATCGGCGAGCTTGCGCTGGCGACCCTTGGCGCGGTCGAGATCGAGCAACCATTCGACGAAGAGCTGGATGATGCTGATGGCAAAGGTCAGCACCAGATACAGCAAGCCCGAGGCGAAGAAGATCGAGAAGAAGTCGAAGGTCGAGGACGCAAGCTGGGTCGAGCGCAAGGTCAGCTCCTGGACCGCGACCACGGAGGCGAGCGACGAATTCTTCAGCGCACTCACGGCCTCGTTGCCGAAGGCCGGGATCATGGTCCTGATCGCCTGCGGCGCGATCACCCGCCACATCAGGATCCGCGGCGTCATGCCGAGCGCCTGGCCGGCCGTTACCTGCCCGCGATCGACGCCGAGCACACCGGCGCGCAGCATCTCGGCGATGAACGGCGCCTCGTTGCAGGCCAGCGCAAGCCCGGCGGCCAGCACCGCCGGCAGCTTGATACCGATATGCGGCAGCGCGTCGTAGGCGAACACCATTTGCAGGATCAGCGGCGTGCCGCGGAAGATCACGGTGTAGGCCCTGGCGATCGCCGCCAGCAGCCAGAAGCGGGAGAGCTGCATGCCGGCGAGGATCAATCCAAGGATCAATCCGCCGCCGAGCCCGAGGGCAGTCACCTCGAGGGTGAGCTCGATGCCCTCGAGCAGATACGGCATGCTCAGGTAATGGAGGAACAGCGACATCAGTCGGCCGTCAGAATGTCAGGCTCCTTGAAGTTGTTCACGTCGAGCCCATGCTTCTTCAGAAGCTCCATATGCGTGCCGGCCTTCTGCACCTCGATCAGGGCTGCGAGCACGGCGTCGCGGAATTTCGGCTTGTCCTTCGGGACGGCGATGCCGACCGAATACGGGATCGTCACCGCGGTCGCCTTCTCCAGCTTGTCCGGATAGGCCTTGACCGCGCTGTCGACGGTGTTGACGTCGTTGACATAGGTGTCGGCGCGGCCGGCGAGGATCGCCTGGATGCAGTTGGCGTTGTTGTCGTAGAGCTGGACGGTCGGCTCGGGCTTGCCGGCCTTCTTGCACTCCGGCATCAGGGCCTGAATCAGGGGCACCTCGACATAGCCGGTGTTCTCGGCGGCAGCGGCGCCGCACATCGACATGTTGATGCCGTTGATGCCCTTGGGGTTGCCTTTGGCCACCAGCACGCCGTCGAACACTTTCGAATAGGTGATGAAGTCGGCGGCTTTGGCGCGCTCCTTGGTGGCGTAGATGTCGGAAATCACGATGTCGGCTTGTCCCGCGGCGAGCGTGGTCAGGAGCGCCGCGAACGTCACCGGCTTGTAGGTTAGCTTGAAGCCGAGGCATTCGCCGATGGCTTCACCGAGATCGATGTCGAAGCCGATATATTTGCTCGGATCCTTCGGATCGATGGTCTCGTAGCCCGGCGTGTGCGGGTTGATGGCGTTGACGAGGGTCTTGCCCTTCCAGTCCGGATATTTGTCCTGGAGCGCGGCGCAGGCCGCAGGCGCCGCAGCCTGCGCGCTCAGGGGCGCGGCTGCCAGCGTGCCGAAACTGACCGCGGCGCCGAGCGCGGCCTTGCGCCAAGACAGCGATGCACGCGCGTTCCCCCGCGCCTGGGGCAATACCGGTCTCTCCATCTCCAGCTCCTTCGAATTGTCATGGCAGTGGCCATGTTCCAGATCTCGGAAGCGAGCCTAGGAGGAGAGCGAACCGGAAAGCTTGTCCGCAGGCGTACAAAAAATTGGATGGAAGGAGCCCGCCATTTGGGCAGGCGGCTGCCCAAAAACTATTCGTGAATGCGGACGCCGCAGCGCGCAATTCCGAATTCGGGGAAACCATATGATCTTGCGTGACGCCGCAATCTGCACGATCAGGGAATCATTCGGTATGGTCGTTTGACAGAGATATGACGATCGAAGGACAGATCTGCGGCCGACATCCGAAGCACATCACTGCCGTCCACAGCCTGTCCGCAGCATACCCACAGATATATCCACAGGCCGACTATGCCGGATTCGCGAGCCCGCGTGAGCCACTTGCTGCGCACAAACCCACAGGGCCGGTATGTCAGCCGCCGGCCTGATCGAACACGGTGCGGCAAGCCTCACTCAAGCTTGGCCTGTTACGGCGCAGGCAGGCTGTGATGGCGCGAACGTTGGGGATTTCGCCGGCACAGAGCCGGTAGACGTCGGCGGTGCAGGCCCGGCGCTGCTCGGGCGTGCCCTGCTGCGCATGGGCGGCGGAGGCAAACAGCGTCAGGAACAGCCCGACCGTCGAGGCGCGACGCGCCCGGCTTTTCACACCCGCAAACCGCAAGAACCTCGCCTTCATGACCAGTCTCCCGTTCTGCCCTGCCCGCCCGGCCCGTATTGGCCGGTAAGCGACGGGGTAGGAGAATTAAACAGCGGAAGATGTGACCTCCTTCACACTGCAGGCACCCGGCAGGAACCTAATATCCCCAACGGGATTTTCATGACTCGCTAACCAATCGGGACCCGATTGGCGGATCGTTAAAATGCGAACGATCGGCTCAACCGGGAAACAAACCGGCTTTGCGACATTGCGCCATCCGCGGTCCGGAGGGTGTGATGAGCGAAGCCGAATTCAACTTGCTGCTGGATGCCGTCCAGGACGCCATGGTCCATGAAGATCTGGCGTTCGTGTCGGGGGAGGATTTCGTGTCGCGCTCGTGGACCTATTACGCGAAGCCCAACGCCTCCGCGAAGCCCAAGGCCGCCAATGACAACGAGGGCGCCTGGCCCCTGCTGCCGTTCCCGGACGGCTGGTACGCGGCCTGCTGAAGCCAATCTCACCGTGAGCCGATGCGCCCGCGTTCCGCGGGCGTTTTGCTATGGGCCCCACGCCGCGAGATTCGGCGTGCCCCGCGATCAGGTCTTGACGCGCTCACCGCCATCCTGTGGCGCCTGGCCGGGTGCGGCCGGCGGAAAGATGCTGTCATAGATCGCGCGGGCCTCGCGAATGAGGCGGGCCCGCTCCAGCTCGGATTTCGGGACAAATCGGACGATTTCGCTCACGTGCTCTCCAGCGCTCGATCGTTGGGATGCATCACTTCGCAGATGCGAAGACTATGCCAGCGGGCTGAATGGCGGGTTTCCGCCGGGCCCCGGGCAAACCCGGTGTGCACGGACAGCGCGTATTGCCCGCGCGGGCCGATGGCAGCCGCGATGCGATCGAATATTGCTGAGATATCAGGAGCTTGTGATGGAGGCCACGTCGGGACTCGAACCCGAGTAAACGGTTTTGCAGACCGGCGCGTAACCACTCCGCCACGTGGCCCCAACGAGGGCGGAGCAATATAGGGGATCACGGGTTTAGGCAACCCCGACCGGGCAGCTACGCCTTCCTGCCGCCGAGATATCGGACGAGAATCTCATCGGTCGCGATGTACGGGATCGCTGCCTCCGCCCGCCTCTCGCGGGACAATCGCCCGTACGGATGATCGGGGTCGGAGTCAGGCCCGCTTGCCGCGTCGGACACCGCGCCGGCGGTCCTTCACCGGCGGCTTTGGCGCCAGTTCGGGCATCTCGACCTGGACCTCGCGGTAGCGGGTTAACATCCGTTCGAAACTGGCATTCAGCGTCTCGGCGATGTCCGGGCGCTTCTCCAGAGTGGAGAGGATCGTCGCTGCGGCCTCGATGGTCGATAGTCCGTCCTTCCGAGGCTCCTTGCGCAGCCGCCCGTAGCGCGATGGCGCGGCCGGGTTGAGGATTGCGCGCTGGCATTTCAGCATCCAGGGGTTACGCCACCACAGGGCCTTGGCCTGACTCCATGTGCCGTCGAGCAGCACCACACCTTCGAGCTTGCCGAGGCGCGCGCGCTGGTTGTCCGCGACATCGCCCTTGCGGTTGAGCGCCAGGATTTCGCCCTCGGCCTCGAGATCGGTGGCATGCGCCGAGCCGAGATAGAGCACGGCCCAGTGCGAGGCGTTCTCAATCGGTTGCCCCAGAGCCTTGGACAGGCTCGGCCAGGATAAGCCGACCCGCAGCGTGGCACCGGCGAAATGCTTCGCAAGCAGCCGGGCGGTGCCGAGCGCCCTGTCCTGCTCCTGCGGATGCTGAAGGATCAGGAGCGAGAGCCGGTTCTTGATGGGCGTGACGCTGTCGCAGATGCACAGCGGCATCGGCTTCTGACAGTGCGGGCATTCGGGGATCGGATCGGCCGGCGCGGCGGCGGTGGGGTTCGACATGGTCGCCGCTATACGCTCTGCACGGCGGTTCAACAACCCGCCTATTCCGCCGGCGCAGCCAGCGGGCGCGGCTCAGAGCGGCGACGCAGGCGGTCGATCAGCAGGTAGATCACGGGCGTGGTGTAGAGCGTCAGGATCTGCGAGACGAACAGCCCGCCGATGATGGTGATGCCGAGCGGACGGCGCAGCTCCGTGCCGGGCCCGGTCGCGATCACCAGCGGAATGCCGGCGAACAATGCCGCCATGGTCGTCATCAGGATCGGCCGGAAGCGCGCCTGGCAGGCCTCGAAGATCGCCTCGGCTGAAGACAGGCCGCGCTGGCGCTCGGCATCGAGCGCGAAATCCACCATCATGATGCCGTTCTTCTTGACGATGCCGATCAAGAGAATGATCCCGACGAAGGCGATCACCGTCAGCGGCGTGTTGGTGATCTGCAGGGCCAGCAATGCGCCGAGTCCGGCCGAGGGCAGCGTCGAGATGATCGTGAGCGGATGAGCAAGACTCTCATAGAGCACGCCGAGCACGATATACATCGCCACCAGCGCGCCGAGGATCAGGAGCGGCTGGCGGCCGCTGGTCCTGGCGAAATCGCCGGCATTGCCATCAAAACTGCCGCGGATGCCCTCCGGCATGTGAAGCTCCTCGACCGCACGCTGGATGTTCTGCGTTGCGGCCTGGATCTGCACGTCCGGCAACAGGTTGAACGACACCGTGGTCGATGGGAACGACTGCGAATGATAGACCGCGAGCGCGGCGAGCCCGCGCGTCGCATGTACCACGGCCGACAGCGGCACCTGCGCGTCGCCCGCTGCGGCGACATAGATGCGATCGAGGTTGGAGGGGTCGACCTGGAATTTCGGATCGATCTCCAGCACGGTCATGTACTGGTTGCGCTGGGTGTAGATGATCGAGATCTGCCGCTGCGAGAACGCGTTGTTCAACGCGTTGTCGATGTCCTGGACCCGGACGCCGAGCGCCGAGGCCTTCTGGCGGTCGATCGACAAGGTCAGTTGAAGCCCGCCGGGATCGCGGTCGCTGGACACATCGGTGATGCCCTCGACACTTTCCATGCGCTTGGCAACGATCGGGGCCCACTTCTGCAACAGGCCAAGGTCGGTGCTGGTCAGTGTGTACTGGTAGTCGGAATCGCTCTGCCGTCCGCCGGCGCGCACGTCCTGGGCGGCGAACATGAAGAGCCGGATGCCGGGAACCGGGAACAGGGCCCGCCTGAGACGGTCGATCACCACCTGGGTCGAGACGTGATCGCGCTCCTCCGGCGGCTTCAGGCTGATGAACATGGTGCCGCGATTGGAGGTCGCGCCACCCGGCCCGCCGCCGCTGCCGACGGTGGAGCCGATGCCAGCCACGGCCGGATCCTGCATCACGATGTCGGCGAGCCGCTGCTGCAGGCTGAGCATGGACTGGAACGAGATGTCGGCCGAGGCGCGCGTCGCCCCGATGACGAAGCCGGAATCGTCGGTCGGGAAATAGCCCTTGGGCACCTTGATATAGAGCGTCACCGTCAACGCAATGGTGGCGAAGAACACCAGCAGCGTCAGCAGCGGATATTCCAGCACGGTGCGCAAGGTGCGCGTGTAGAACGCGACGATGCGCGACAGCGAGCCCTCAATGATCCGGTCGAACAGGGTCGCCGTGCCGGACGTGGTCTGCCGAATATAATGGGCGCAGATCATCGGCGTGACCGTGAGCGACACCAGGGTCGAGACCAGGATCGCGAAGGTCAGCGTCAGCGAGAACTCGCGCAGCAGCCGGCCGACGATGCCGTCCATGAAGATCAGCGGCGTGAAGGCCGCGATCAGCGACAGGCTGATCGATACCACTGTGAAGCCGATCTGCCGGGCGCCGTCCAATGCCGCCTGGAGCGGCCGCATGCCGTGCTCGAGATTGCGGTACATGTTCTCGATCATGACGATGGCGTCGTCGACCACGAAGCCGACGGAGATCGCCAGCGCCATCAGCGACAGATTGTCGATCGAGAAGCCCGCGACCCACATGCCGGCGCAGGTCCCGGCCAGCGCCAGCGGCACCGAGATTCCGGCCGCGATCGTCGGCGTGATCCGCCTTAGGAACACGAACACGACGACCATCACGAGGATGGCGGTCGCCAGCAATGTCCATTGCATGTCCAGTACGCTGGCGCGGATCGTGCTGGTCCGATCGACCAGGGTGGACACATCCACGCCGGCCGGAATCCATTGCTTCAGCGCGGGGATCAGCGCCTTCACCCGGTCGACTGTGTCGATGACATTGGCGTCGCCCTGCTTGGTGATCTGGATCAGCACCGCCGGCTGCTTGTTGAACCAGGCAATGGAACGGGCGTTACGGACGGAGTCCTCAATGTCGGCGACGTCGGCCAGCCGGACGAAATTGCCGTTCGAGCTCTTGATGACGATGTCTCGGAACTCTTTCGCCGTCCGCATCTGCCTGTTGAGCGACAGCGTTTCGCTCTGGCGCTCGCCATTGAAAATGCCGACGGGGCCAAGCGGGTTGGCGTTGATGATCGCAGTCCTGACGTCATCGGTGGCAATGCCGGCATTCGACAGCGCCACCGGATTGAGCTGAATGCGCACCGCAGGCTGGTCGGCGCCGCTGATCGCCACGTTGCCGACGCCGGGGACCTGCGAGATGCGCTGCGCCAGCACGGTATCGGCGACGTCGTAGATCGCGCTGGCCGACAGCGTCTTCGAGGTCAGCGCCAGAACGAAGACGGGCGCGCCCGCGGTATTGGCCTTGCGGAAGCGCGGCAGCGTCGGCAAATCGCTGGGCAGGTCGACCAGGGACGCGTTGATCGCCGCCTGCACGTCGCGCGCGGCCTTGTCGATGTTGCGGCCGATGTCGAACTGGAGCTGGATGTTGGTCGTGCCGAGCGAAGAGGTCGAGGTGATCTGGTTGATGCCCGCAATCTCGCCGAGCCGACGTTCCAATGGCGAGGCGACCGTCGCGGCCATCACGGACGGGTCGGCGCCGGGACGACTGGCAGAAACGAAGATGGCGGGGAAATCGACGTTCGGGACCGAGGCGACGGGGAGGAACTCGTAGGCCACGATGCCCAGCAGGAACAACCCGATCGACAGCAGCGTGGTCGCGACCGGGCGGCGGATGAAGGGCTCCGAGACCGATGCCATCACTGCATCCCCTCGGTCGCGCCCGCGACCGGCGGCCCGCCGGGTTCGGCCGGCGGCAGCGCCTGCTCGAGGCGGCGGTTGATGCGGTCGAGCGCCAGGTAGATCACCGGCGTGGTGTAGAGCGTGAGCAGTTGGCTGAGCAGCAGGCCGCCGATGATGGAGATGCCGAGCGGAAAGCGCAGCTCGGCGCCGGTGCCGCTCTCGATCGCCAGCGGCAGCGCGCCGAACAGGGCGGCCAGCGTCGTCATCATGATCGGACGGAAGCGCAGCAGACAAGCCTGCACGATGGCTTCGTTGGGCGACATCCCCTGCCCGCGCTCGGCCTCGAGCGCGAAGTCGATCATCATGATCGCGTTCTTCTTGACGATGCCCATCAACAGGATGATGCCGATCAGCCCGATCACCGAGAGGTCCTGCCCGCAGAGGATCAGCGCCAGGATCGCGCCGACGCCGGCCGACGGCAGGGTCGAGAGGATCGTGATCGGATGGATGTAGCTCTCGTAGAGCACGCCGAGCACGATATAGATCGTGATCACCGCGGCGAGCAGCAGCCAGGGCTGGCCGGCGAGTGCCTTGGCGAATTCGGCAGCATCGCCGGCATAGACGCCGACGATGCTGTTGGGCATCTCGATCCGGGTCTCGATGGTCTTCACGGCTTCGACGGCATCGCCAAGCGCCGCGCCCGGCGCGAGGTTGAAGCTGAGCGAGATCGACGGGAATTGCGCCTGATGCGAAATCGCGAGCGGCGCGGTGGTGCGGGTCAGCGTCGCCACGGCGGAGAGCGGCACCTGTGCGCTGGGCGCGCCGGCGGTCGCGCTCGCCGCGCCCGGCAGATAAAGCTTCGACAGGATCGAGGGATCGCGCTGGTACATCGGCAGCGCTTCCAGCACCACGCGGTACTGGTTGGCCTGGCCGTAGATCGTCGATATCTGGCGCTGCGCAAACGCATCGTTGAGCGTGTCGGTGATGCCCTGGAGGCTGACGCCGAGCTGGCCGGCGCGGGTGCGGTCGACCGTGAGCTGCGCCCGCAGACCGCCTTCCTGCGCCTCCGAGGAGACGTCGCGGAACAGCGGATCGCGCCGCATCTCCGCAACCAGCTTGCGCGCCCATTCCGACACCAGGGCAGCGTCGGTGCCGGTCAGCGTGTACTGGTATTGCGAGCGGCTCGACTGGGTCGAGATCTGCACGTCCTGCACCGGCTGGAAGTAGACGGTCATGCCGGGGATGGCCGACACCCTCTCCTTCAGCCGGGTGATGACGACGCTGACATCGTCGCGCCGCTCGCCGCGAGGTTTCAGCGTCATGACAAGCCGGCCGACATTGGTGGTCGGATTGACCGACCCTGCCCCGATCACCGAGACCACGCCGGTCACGTCAGGGTCGGCCTTGATGGCGTCGGCCGCGGCGGCCTGCCGCTTCTGCATCTCCGCGAACGACACGTCCGGACCGGCTTCGGTCACCGCCGTGATCGAGGCGGTGTCCTGCAGCGGCAGGAAGCCCTTCGGCGCGACGACATAGAGCGCCAGGGTCGCGATCAGCGTGGCGAAGGTCACGACCAGCGTCGCGCGCTGGCGCTCCAGCACCCAGAGCAGCGTGCGGTGATAGAACCCGACGGTGCGGTCGATGAAGCGGCTGACCGCGGCAAGACCCGGCACGGCCAGCTCTTCATGGGCATGCTTCAGCAGGCGCGAGCACATCATCGGCGTCAGCGTCAGCGACACCACGGCCGAGGTCACGACCGCGATCGTCAGCGTCAGCGCGAATTCGCGGAACATGCGGCCGACGAGGCCCGACATGAACAACAACGGGATGAACACCGCAATCAGCGAGACCGTCAGGGAGATCACGGTGAAGCCGATCTCGCTGGCGCCCTTGAGCGACGCCTCCATCGCGCTGTCGCCGTTTTCCATGTGGCGGACGATGTTCTCGATCATCACGATGGCGTCGTCGACGACGAAGCCGGTGCCGATGGTGAGCGCCATCAGCGATAGATTGTCGAGGCTGAATCCGGCGAAATACATGATGCCGAAGCTGGTGATCAGCGACAGCGGTAGCGCCACCCCGGCGATCAGCGTGGCGCGGAGCGAACGCAGGAACAGCAGCACCACCAGCGTCACCAGCACGACGCTCAGGATCAGCGTGAACTGCACGTCGCGGACCGAGGCGCGGATGGTGACGGTGCGGTCCGAGACGATGGTGAGGTTCACGCCGGCCGGAATAGCGCGCTGGACCTTCGGGATCTCGGCGCGGATCTGGCTGACGACGTCGATCACATTGGCGCCGGGCTGACGCTGGATGTCGATGATGACGGCCGGCGAGCCCTGGTACCAGCCGCCGGTGCGATCGTTCTCGAGGCCGTCGACAATCTGCGCGACGTCGGCGATGGTGACGGGAGAGCCGTTGCGGTAGGCGATGATAACAGGCTTGTAGGCGTCGGCGGCGGCGATCTGGTCGTTGGCGGCGATGATGTAGGATTGCTGCGCGCCGTCGAGCGAGCCTTTCGGCCCCGAGACGTTGGCATTGGCAATCGCAGTGCGCAGATCCTCCATCGCGATGCCATAGGCTGCTAACCGCGCCAGATCCGCCTGAATGCGGACGGCCGGCTTCAACCCGCCGAGCACCGAGACGCGACCGACGCCGGAAATCTGGCTCAGCCGCTGCGCGAGAAGCGTGTCGGCGATGTCGCTCATCGCCCGCAACGAAATCGTGTCGGAGCGTAGCGCCAAAGTCATCACCGGCGCATCGGCCGGGTTCACCTTGGCGTAGGTCGGCGGATAAGGCAGCGTCTTCGGCAGCACGCCGGCCGCCGCATTGATCGCGGCCTGGACATCCTGGGTGGCGCCGTCGATGTCGCGATTGAGATCGAACTGGAGCGAGATCTGGCTGACGCCGAACGAGCTGGTCGAGTTCATCGCCGACAGCGACGGGATCTGGCCGAGTTGCCGCTCCAGCGGCGCGGTGATCAGTGAAGCGATCACGTCGGGGCTCGCGCCGGGCAATTGCGTCGTCACCTGCACGGTCGGGAAATCGACCTGCGGCAGTGCCGAGACCGGCAGCGCGAAATAGCCCAGCAGCCCGCCGATCAGAAGCGCGATGCCGAGCAACGAGGTCGCGATCGGCCGTCGGATGAAGGGTTCGGAGACGCCCATGGGATGCGCCTGCCGCTCAGGCGGCTGTCGTCGGGATCATGGCTGCCTGGCTCCACTTCCCGATGCGCCCGGACTTGACGGAGGCCCTGGTGCCGGTCCGGTCTGGCCCTTCTGGTCGCCTTCGCTGCTCTTGCGTTTGGCGCGGAACTCGCCGTCCTTATCTTGTCCGTCCTTCTGGCCGTCTTTTGCGCCATTCTTCTTCTGACCATCCGGCCCGCGCGAGCGCTTGCGCGGCGCGAGATCGGCCGACGGGGTCTGGTCGTCGCGGCCGATGACGACCTTGGAGCCGTCGGATAAATTGGCAAACCCCGTCGTGACGACCTTGTCGGTCGCCGACAGGCCGCTGGCGATCACGGCGTCATGCTCGTTCTGCTGCGTCACCGTCACGGGCTTGGCCGCGACCACGTTATCCTCGCCGATGACATAGCTGAAGGTGCCGATCGGGCCGCGCTGCACCGCCGACGTCGGCACCACCAGCGCCTGCGTCAAGGTCTCGACCTTGAGGCGGACATTGACGAACTGGCCGGGCCAGAGCTGGTAGTTGGCGTTGGGGAATTCGGCCTTGAGCCTGAGCGTGCCGGTGGTCTGGTCGACTTGGTTGTCGATGCCGGTGAGCTTGCCGGTGTCGATCACGGTGAGGCCGTCATTGCCGAACACATCGACCGCGAGTGGGCCCTTCGACGCCGCGGCGTTGACCCGCATGATCTGCTGCTGCGGCAGGCTGAACCACACCGCGATCGGCTGCAATTGCGTGATCACCACGAGGCCAGTGGTGTCGGAGGCATGGATGATGTTGCCCTGGTCGACCTGGCGCAGGCCGGCGCGGCCCGAGATCGGCGCCACGATCTTGGTGTAGCTCAGCGTCGCCGCCGCATTGTCGATCGCCGCCTGGTCGGCCTTGACCAGCGCCTCGGTCTGCGCGACCAGCGCGCGCTGGGTGTCGGCCTGCTGCTTGGATCCGGCGTTGGACGCCGCGAGCTGCTCGTAGCGCGTGAGGTCGATGCGCTGGTTGGCGAGCTGGGCCTGGTCCTGCGCCTTTTTGGCGACGGCCTGATCGTACGTCGCCTGGTACAGCGCGGGGTCGATCTCGCCGACCACGTCGCCCTTCTTGACGTCTTGTCCCTCGGTGAAATTGACCGCGATCAGCTTACCGTCGACCTGCGAGCGGACGGTCACGGTATTGAGCGCGCGGATCGCACCGACGCCGTCGAGATAGACGGGAACGTCCTGGACGCGGGGCGTCGCCGCCAGCACCGGCACCGGCAGATCCGGCCGTTGATTGCGGCCGTTCGCCTGCTGCGGCTGCTGGTGCCAGGTGGTCCAGCCGTAATAGCCGAGCCCGCCGAGGATCGCGAGCGTGATCAGGGTCATGAGGAAGCCGCGCCCGCGCGACGTCTTCGCCGTCCCCTCATCCGCGCCTTGCTTGATATCCGGCTTAAAGAGCATTGACCGGTTTCTCCATCCTCGGCTCCCAGCCGCCGCCGAGCGCCTGATACAGGCTGACGATAGCAAGAAGGCGGGCAAGTTGCGCCTGCGACAGCGCGTCTTCCGCCTGGAACAGGGTTAGTTGCGTATTGAGCACGGTGACGATGTCGGCGGTGCCCGCGCGCAACTGCTGCTCGGAGAGATCGAAGGCGCGGCGGGAGGCGTTGAGGACGTCACGCTGCAATTGCAGCCTGATCGTGGTCTGCTTGATCGAGAACAGCGCGTTGTCGACATCGGCAAAGGACTGGATGATGGTCTTGCGGTAAGTCTGCAGCAATTCGTCCTGCCGCGCCTTGGCAAATTCGAAATTGCCGAGGATCTTGCCACCGTCGAAGATCGGCTGCGTCGCGCTGCCGACGAGCTGGAAGAACGCCGCATGCGGCTGGAACAGCGAGACCAGGGCCGAGCTCTGATAGCCGCCATTGCCGGTGAGCTGGATGGTCGGAAAGAACTGCGCGCGGGCATTGCCGACGTTCGCTGTCGCGGAGGCGAGCTGGGCCTCCTGCCTGCGGATGTCGGGCCGCTGCGTCAGGAGCTCCGACGGCAGTCCCGGCGTCACGCGGGGAATCGCGATCCGGTTCAGCGAGCCGCCGAGCACGCGCACGCTCTCCGGCGGCCGCGACACCAAAACCGCAAGCGCATTGACGTTCTGGTCGAGCGTCTGGCGCAGCGGCGGCACCAGTGCCTTCTGGTTTGCGAGCACGCTCTCCTGCTGGGCGACGTCGAGGTCGGTACCGGTGCCGGCTTTGCGCCGTTCCCTGACGGCATCAAGGATGCGCTGCGCGCTCGCGATGTTGCGCTGTGAGGTCCTGATGCGATCCTGCGAGGCCAGCACCTGGAAATAGGCGTTAGCCACACCCGCAAGCGTCGTCAGCGCAACGACGTCGCGATCGAAACGGTTGGCATGCGCCGTTTCTTCCGCGGTCTGGAGTGCGTCCCGGTTCTGACCCCAGAAATCGAGCTGGTAGCTCGCGCTTAGCGAAGCCTGGTAGTTGACGACCTCACGGCCGCCATTGGTGAGCCCCGAGGCGGAGGAGCCGGAGGTGCGCGAATAGGCCTCCTGCCCGGTGCCGGAAAGGCTCGGCAGCAGCGCCGCACCCGCCTGCCGGGCCTGGGCGTCGGCTTGGACGATGCGCGAAACGGCGGCGGCAATGTCGAGATTGACGGTCTGCGCCTCTTCCATCAGCTGCGTCAGCTCTGCGGAGCGGAAGCTGCGCCACCAATCCAGCGAGGGCGGCGCATCGCCCTTCCCGGCGTATTTGTATTGCGTGGGAACGTCGAGCGCGGGATCCGGAAGATCCTGCGTCAATACGCAAGCGCCCGAACCGGCCGCGAGGCAAGCGACCGCAAGCCAGCGCGCCGCACGTCGCGTCCGGGACGCGGCGCCTGGAGACCGCCGCACGGCGATCGCAGGAACATCCTGTGTCACACAGACCCCCCGCCGGGCAGATCGAGCCGCCACGGCGCAGCCGGAGTAACCGATTCGCGGCGGCACAGTCGGGGGGCTTTGGACAACTCGTTCACGGAGGTGATGCTTTCTGCGGAACCTGTCGCCCATACTAGCCGGGCGCGCAACTGCGGGACAGTCCCGCACTTGCGAGATGCCCGCCAAAGCACGACTATTTTAGAACGAAGAAAATACAAAAGGATGCTGTCCTGCAGGCGGTTCTTGAATTTCAGGGCCGTTCCTGAGTGCGCTCGAGCTTACCAAGATTTCATGTGATATTGCCGCCACACCGACGCCAATCCCCTTCAATCCGCCTGCACCGCTCGCGACGCGGCTTCAGTCCGGTCTCGAAACCGGGCCCGGCCACTCTCGCGAGGTTGTCCAGTATCCGAAACGAATAGGCGTTCATCGCGCCGATATTGTTGACCGCCTCTCGCGTACCATCGGCACTCTTCGACGGCGACGCCTCTCGACGACGCTTACCTTCCATGTTTTGGCGGAGGCCGGCCACATCCTCCTACCGATATCCCGCGACGTAGCACAGCAGCAGCAGCGGCGATCTCTCCTTCCAATTTTCACTGCTTGCGGGCATTTTCGCCGCAGCGCAAAAGCCTTCCCCTTTGACCGCCCAAGCACTAGGTTCTGGCCAACCTGATCAACCCCTTTGCCAGTGATTTCCCCTGATATGACCATCAAAAAAGACGTTGTCGAAGCCATCGGCAACACCCCGCTGATCAAGCTCAAGCGCGCCTCCGAACTGACCGGCTGCACCATCCTGGGCAAGGCCGAATTCATGAATCCCGGCCAGTCGGTGAAGGATCGCGCCGGCAAATGGATGATCCTGGAGGCCGAGAAGCGCGGCGAGCTCAAGCCCGGCGGTCTTGTGGTGGAATCGACCGCCGGCAATACCGGCATCGGCCTCGCGGTCGTGGCCAGCGCGCGCGGTTACCGCACGCTGATCCTGATCCCGGAGACGCAGAGCCAGGAGAAGAAGGATTTTCTGAAGCTGTGCGGCGCCGAGCTGCTGGAATCACCGGCACTGCCCTATTCCAATCCGAACAACTACCAGCATGTCGGGCGCCGCCTTGCCGACGAGCTGCGCAAGACGGAGCCCAACGGCGTGCTGTTCGCCGACCAGTGGAACAACCTCGACAATGCGAAGGCGCATTACGAGTCCACAGGTCCCGAGATCTGGGAGCAGACCGGCGGCAAGATCGACGGTTTCGTCTGCTCCGTCGGCAGCGGCGGCACGCTGGCCGGCACCAGCCGCTTCCTGAAAGAGAAGAGCAAGGACGTCAGGATCGCCTGCGCCGACCCGCACGGTGCCGGCATGTATGAATATTTCAGAACGGGCGACGCCAAGGCGACGCCGGGCGGCTCGATCACCGAGGGCATCGGCCTCAACCGGGCGACCGCAATCGTGGAGAGCGCAAAGGTCGACGACGCCTATCTCATCCCCGATGCCGAAGCAGTGACTGTAATCTACGAACTCCTCCAGCACGAAGGCCTCTGCCTCGGCGGCTCGACCGGCGTCAACGTCGCCGGCGCGATGCGTCTCGCAAAACAGCTCGGGCCCGGCAAGACGATCGTCACCGTGCTCTGCGATTCCGGCAGCCGTTACCAGTCGAAGCTGTTCAATGCGGACTTCATGCGCGCCAAGAGCCTTCCCGTACCGGAATGGCTGGAGAAGCGCAGCAACATCAAGCTGCCGTTCGTCTAGCCCCAGGTCGGTCGGGACGATCCCTGCGACACCCGCCCGAGGCGCTCGTTCGATAGCGAAGGCTTGATCGCGCGCGTGCGCGGCGGCAGGGGAGCGCCGTAGGAGCCTTCGCTATCGCCGCTCGGCCAGAACATGAGCGCGAGCATCAGCCCGAGGTTGACCAGCGCGCCGACCGCCGTCGCCTGGTGCTCCTGCCCGATCGCCCAGGCCGGAAACCGGCCCGCGACGACATGGTCGACGATCACGAGCGCGAACCAGGCAGGCACCACGCAGACCGGATCCCAACCGATGTCGCGGATGCGCATCGATTGCAGCGTGAAGGTGGCAACCCCGAAGAAGATGATCGCGGCGATCATCGCCCAGCTCCTGGTGAGATCTTCAGGCCGGATCGCGCCGGGCGAGGTGTTGCGCAGCACGGCCGTTGCGATCGCAAAGCAGATTGCCGTCATCACGATCGCAAGCGCGACCGTGGCGAGGAAGAAATGCAATCGCCCGAGCCGGGCGTTCAAGCCGAAGACGAAACCAAGCATTGGCGCACCCTTTTTGGCGCCATATGCCCAGAAATAGCTTTCGGAGCCATGAACCGGCCCGGTCGCGCACCGGCGCATGGTTTCCGGAGGACTAACTTGACCTTCGCAATTTGGGGCGTTCGTCTGGCAGGCCGAGTCAGGCGCCCTCGCCGCCTTCCGACGCCGCAGCACAATAGTCGCGCCAGAACTGGCGGTAGCCCGCTTCGAGCTCCCGCGTGTAGGTCTCGACATTGCCGGCGGGCGAGGCCGCGATCCGGACCAGCAAATCCGCGCGCAATTTCGCCAGATGCGCCGGCTGCGCCGCATATTTGCCGGCGATCGCGGCGTATCCATCGTCGGGGGGGGGGGGGGGGGGGGGGGCCGCCGCCGGCGGCCGGGGGGGGGGGGGGGGGGGGGGGGGGGGGGGGGGGGGGGGGGGGGGGGGGG